>NZ_JAIQXV010000025.1 GCF_020166415.1 Deinococcus multiflagellatus | reverse complement strand
GTTTTGACTGGTAGTCAGTTCGGCAACTGCACGGCTGCAACCAGGGGCACGTCCCAACAATGGCCACATGATTTCCAGAACCGCCATTCGCCGGATCCAGCAGCTTCCAGACAACACCATGGTGTTCATGGGGGTCATCAACGACAACCCCACCTTGCCCGACAACGAAGGCACGGGCCTGCAGACCCGCGTCAAGCTGGCGATGCAGGGCGCGGGCGTGCCCCCCACCGTCATGACTCAGGTGCTTGAAGACCTGGGGCAGGCGCGCACCAGTTCAGGAAAAAGTGCGCTGTATGTGGTGGGGGCCGACTTTTTCGAGCGGCACGACATTCAAGCGGACCTGCCTGAACGCTTTCACTATGGCCGCCCACTCAAGTCGCTGCTGGCGGGCCTGCTGGACCTGATGCCCTCGGCGGCGGTGCTGGCCGTGGACCGGGAATGGGCGCGGCTGTTTCTGCTGCGCCAGGGCGAATTGCTGGAACTGCGCCGAGAAGAGAATGTGCGCCTGGACGACGGCGACCGCTGGGACACCATGGTGTCCGGCACGCGCCATGTGCCGGGGGCGCCGGGCAGCGGCGGGGCGGGGCGCGGGCAACCCGGCAGCGGTCCGCGCAGCGACAGCGGCACCGACCTGTTCGAGAACCGCGAGGCCGCCATTCAGCAGCGCTTTTACAACCGCATCGCCGCCGAACTGACCGAGTTGCTGACCCGCGCCGAGATTGGCGCCCTGGTGCTGGTGGGCCCGGTGCAGCGGGTGGCGGAATTCAAGGCCGAATTGCCCGAAAAAGCGCCGTTTGAGGTCATTGGCGAAACCAATGTGACGGGCGGCGCCGGCTGGGTGAACCCGGCCGAGATTCTGGAGAAAATTCAGCCGTTCCTGACCGAGCACCGGCACCGCGCCGAACAGGCCCTGCTGAACGAGGTCCAGGAACGCGGCGTGATGGAGATGGAACGGGTGCTGGAACTGCTGCAGGAGGCCCGGGTGTACCAGTTGGTCATCCCCGAAGACGGCTCGCAGCTGCACCTGTACCGCAGCCACAACCGCGAGGTGCCCTACTTCACCAGCCGCAAGGACGTGCCCCACAGCCCGCTGGACGACAGCCTGATGGAACGGGTGACCCTGGAAGAACTGCTGCCCGACCTGACAGACCTGTACGGCATTGAGGTGCGCCGGGTGCACGGCGAGCACGCTCAGCGACTGGTGCGGGAATTTGGCGGGCTGGCCGGATTGGTGCGGTACTGATAAGGATTCCGGTTCATGGGTTGTGGAACAAGGGATTCACCCGACCGGAGGGCCGCGCAGAGCGGCGCAGCAGAGCAGGAAAAGCGGTGACCCAGAGGCGTGGACGCACCGGAGCGAAGCGCAGGGGCTGAAACAGATCATCCGGAAGCCGTATGAAGCGGCCACAGGCGGCGCCTCACCCCAGATGCGGGTGGGGCGTGCCTGCTCCACGGGACTTGGCCCAAACGGCGTATGACAGCGGTCATCTGTTGCGCCCAGAGGAGCAAGGAACCGTCCTCAACGCCACGCCAACCGCTGTCTGTGGCGGTCACTCGCTTTGCTCGCACCCACATCACCTGCAGGTAAATCCTTGCGGTCATCTGGTGACCGCTCTGAGGACGTGTTTCCTTCCCGGCTGCGCCCAGGGACAGAGCAGCCGCCCTGTGCCGGCACACCCCACCCCCCCGCCGGGGGACTTTTCGTACGGGCCACCAGGATTTTTTACGTTGCTTTTACGTTGGACGCCCCCAGAGATGCGTGAGGGCGGCGACAGGCACCTTTTCTCATCTGAACGTTAAAATTCTGCCGTTTATTTTAACGTTCATGGGGGTAGTTTTTTGCGTCCAAGCCCATCCAGACGGCAAAAACTTTGGTTGACAGTGGATTTGGGTTTCCTTAAAGTGACCTTGTTGCGCAGGGATCACCGCTCATCAGGAGCGTGGCAGGGGAGTGTCACTGCGGGGGTCCTTGCAAACGGGAGGATGTTATGAAAAAAGCACTGATGACCGCCGTGGCCATGACCCTGGGCGTTGCAAGCGCCGCCAGCAGCAGCAGCACCAACCTGAACTTCCGCACCACTGTGGTGTCCGGCTGCGCCGTGGCCATGAACCCCAGCTACACCAACAGCGTCGTGCCCACCTACAACGGCACCATGGGCACCCCCCAGGCCTCGAACATCTCGACCGGGACCGCGCCCATCATGCGCTGCCAGACCGGTACGGGCGTGACCATCCGCGCCGCAGCCATGAAGGACGCCACTGCCAGCAACACCAGCGGCAGCTTCACCGGCCAGATTGACTCGCCCGCGTCCTCCAACGTGGTGCTGACGGGCATCATGAGCCTGCGCCTGCAGCCCCAGGCTGGCGCCAACAACTACAACGACGACAATAAGACGCTGGACGGCGCCTACAGCATCATCTTCAACAAGCAGAACGTGGCCGGTGGCAACGGCGACACCTACTTCCTGACCGCCAGCTTCACCCCCACGGCCGGACAGTTTGAGTCCATGGTGGGCGACTACGTCGGCACCGTGAACGTCACCGTCGAGTACTAAATCACTCCCCAGCGGGCGTGCCGGTCAGCCTCTCTGGCGACCAGCCGCCCGCTTCGCCCTTCTGATACTCCCGAGGTACGCCGCTGATGAACCGCCTGCTGACCACCCTGCTGTGTTGCCTCAGCGCCGCTGCCCTGGGCAGCGCCCGCGCCGCGTGTGTGGTGCAGCAGGCGCAGGTGCAGCTGCCCGCCTACTCGGCGCAGCAAGCCAGCCTGGGGCAACTGAACATCACCGTGCTGTGCCAGGACCCGGGCGACGAGGCCGTGTTGGAACTCGAAGGCCCGGCCCTGCGCGTGTCTGGCGACGACCTATTGCTCTCGCTGCGTGGCCGGGGCGAAGCCCTGGCGCTAACGGTGCCCAGCGCCGCACCGCTGCGCACGGGCCTGCGTATCATGGGCACACAGACGCTGTCGTTTCCGCTGCGCCTCGCGGCCGACCAGTGGGTGCCCGTGGGCGACTACGACCTGCACCTGACCCTGCTTCTTCGCCCTGTGCGGCCCTGAGCGGCCCCACCCCTTTTTAAGGAGACACCTGCTGTGCCCACCTCCCTTCCCCACCGGCCGCGTGCCGCCCACCTGTGGCTGCGCGCGGCGCTGCTCTCGGCCGCTGCTCTGAGTCTGGGAGGTGCAGCGGGGGCGCAGAGTTTTGGGTTCAGCCCCACCACCCTGCAGATGGACGCCACCAAGAATCTGGTGGCCGAAACCACCATGATCAACAGCACGGCGGCCCCAGCGCGCTTTACCGTGGTGCCCCGCGTCTGGAAAGTGGAGGGCGGCCAGTTGGTGCTGCTCGACACCCGCGACCTGATCGTGAATCCGGCGTCGTTCACCGTCAAGCCCGGCGGCTCGCAGGTGATCCGCGTGGGCCTGCGCAAGAAGCCCGGCGACACCGAGCTGTCCTACCGCCTGCTGGTGCAGCAGGAAGCGATTGAGGGTGTGGATCTGCCCAAGGTCAGCGCCGATCTGAGCAAGGACGCCAAGGCAGGGCTGAACCTGACCATGACCTTTTCGCTGCCTATTTACGTCACCCAGCCTGGGGCGACGCCCAAGGTGCAGTTCACGGCGCAGGACAGCGGCCAGAACGTGGTGCTCACGGTGCAAAACGCCGGGCAGCGCCGCGCCATCTACCGCAATGTCACGCTCTCGCGCGGCGGGGCCTCGCTGGGCATGCAGGCCATTTCGGCGCTGGCCGGCAGCAGCCAGACCCTCACCCTGGTGGGGCTGGGGAACAAGAGCGGGCCCCTGACCATCCGCTACACCGGCGAGGACGGGCAGACCCTGGTGCAGACGGTTGCCCTTCCTTAAGCGGGCCGCGCTGCTGGGGTTGCTGGCCCTGGGGCAGGCGGCAGCCAGTTGCGAAGCCCCCGAAGAGCTGCTGACCGTGCGCGTGGGCGCCTCGGAACGCGGCACGGTGGTGGTGCGCCTGAGCCGCGAAGGCACCCGCGTGACCGACGCCCTGCTGCCCCCCGAGGTGCTGCGCCCGGCCGAGGCCCCCTACATCGCCGCCGAAGTGCTGTGCGACGGCGTGCGCTACCTGCGCCTGAACCCAGACCTGACCCTGAGTTACCGCGAGGACACCCAGGAACTGCTGATTCGCCCCGCGCCCGCCCGCCTGGGCACGCGGGATATTGACGTGAGTACGGCGCTGCGCCGCGAGCCTCCGCCCGTGGTGCCGGCTTTTGGGGTGGATTTTGGCGCCCGCACCACCCTCACCTACGACCTGCGCGGCGAGCGGCCCCCGGAGACACCCGCCACCAGCTTCACGACCACGCAGGCCTATGTGGGCGCGGGCGGCGCAGTCAAGGGCCTGACCGGCTACGTGGGCGCGCTGTACACCCGCACCCTCGACGGCGCGCGCACGCAGCTGCGGGCCACGGCCCAGTTCTCGGTGACGCCGGAGCTCTCGCTGTACGCCGCCTACAACGCCACCCCCGGCACCGGGCAGGTGGGCTTTTCTGCCCCGGAGTATGCCGGCGTCACGGCCACGTACGCGCGCAATGTGCAGCGCGTCTACCCGCGCCTGACCCTGCAACTGGACAGCCCGGCCGAGATCGCCGTGTTTGTGAACACCACCCTGCTGGGCAGCCTGTCGGTGGCGGGGGGCGAGATCTCGCTGCTGAATATTCCCCTCAGCGGCCAGGGCCGCCAGACCATTCGCCTGCTGATTGAGAGCGACAGCGGCATTCGGGAGCAGGTGCTGGAGGTGCCCGCCACCGCCGGACTGCCGGGCGGCGGCCTGCTGGCCCGCGCCCAGGTGGGCCGCACCGGGGGCCAGTGGGGCGGCGAACTGGCGGTGCAGGGCGCCCCCACCCCCAACCTGCTGCTGCAGGGGCAGGTGCAGGGCTCGACCAGTGGCGCGCTGGGCGCCTCGGTGCAGGCGCGGGCCAGTGCGCCGAACATGCCTGAAGGGCAGGCCCTGAGCGGCAACCTGGGCGTGGCCGTGGCCCGCCCAGCGCCAAAAGCCAACCCCGCCCCCGAAGACCCGGTGCCGCCCCCGGTACAGGTCACGGTGAGCGCCGGGGCTGACTACGTGCGCGGACCGCTGGCCCTGAATGCCAGCGCCGCCCTGCCCCTGCAAAACCGCGCCGCCGGCAACGTGGCGGTCCGGGCCAACTACGACGCCAAACCCTGGGTCTTCAACGGCCGCCTGAGCAGCAGTTTTGCGCCCGGCACCTGGGAGGCCGAGGTGGGCGTAACCCGCGCCGTCATGGACCGGGGCTCGGTGACCCTGAATGCTGCCGCCCTGCCCGGCGGCTACCGGGTGCAGCTGCGCGGCAGCTACGTGTTCTCGCCGGCCCTGCAGGCGGGCGGCTCGGTGAACCTGAGCCCGGGGCGCATCGCCCCCAGCGCCACGGTGGCCTACCAGCTTTCGCCCGCCCAGAACATCAGCCTGACCGCCGAACCCGGCGATCTGATCCTGGGGTACAGCCTAAACCAGGGTGTGAAACTGGACCTGCTGGCCAGCACGCGCGCGGCCTCGGGGCAACTCAGCGGCGCCCTGAGCCTGCTGGGCGGCGAGGTGCGCCTGAACCCGGTGCTGGCCCTGCGCGGGGTGTACCTGCGCACCGGCGTGCCGCGCCTGTCCCTGATCGTGGACGGCACCGGGGTGGTGACCACCGATGCCAACGGCGACCTGCTGATCACCGAGGTGCGGCCCGGGCAGGTGCTGGGCATCCGGGTGAACAGCCCCGAGGTGCCGCTGGGCGTAGCGGTGGCCGAGGGCGGCCTGAACGTGGTGCCCGCCCCCACCGGCCTGACCCTGGTGGACTGGCGGGGCAACTTCACCGTGTCCACTTTTGTGCGCTTTGCCTGGGCGCCCGGCGAGTTCGCTGCCGACGCCGACCTGTACCTGGACGGCGAGCGGATTCCGCTGGACGACGAAGGCTACGGCCTCGTGCGCCGCAGCACCACTGCGCGCACGGGCGAACTGCGCAGCCAGGACGGCACGCGCCGCTGCGCGCTGCGCCTGGAGCCCGGCGCTGAGGCCGCCACCTGCGCGGCCCTGCCGGCCCCCTGAACCCACCCAGCCAAAGCAGCAGCGGCTTCCCTCTTTCGGGAAGCCGCGTTTGCTTGTGGTTCAAAGGCGCCGGGGTGACCGGCCAATCGCCTCTGCTCGCGCGTCCGTGTTTTTGTCAATCCTAGAGGTGGACGCCTCCCTCAAGTGCACTTGTGCCCTCTTCCGCGTGGAAGGTCGTGGCTTGCACTGCACGGCCCCGTCGGACCAGAAGCATAAGGATAGCGGGTCCTGGGCGAACTGTCAAGAGGGCGAGCTGGCCCCGGGAGTCTGCCAGGGTCAGGAGGTGGCCTGAGAGCTGCGGCGTTCCAGGGCGTACACAGCCAGCCCCGCCAGAATGCCCCAGAAAGCCGCGCCAATGCCCAGGGGCGCCACGCCGCTGAGGGTCACCGCCAGCACCACCGGGGCCGCCAGACTGCCGGCCGCCGCCCCCTGAAACGCCGCGTGCAGGCTGTTGCCGGTGGCCGACAGCAGCGCCAGTCCCGCCAGGGCGGCCAGGGCCTGGGGCGGCAGCAGGCCCATCAGGTGCAGGAAGGTCCCTGCGAACAGACCCACCAGAATGTTCAGGGCGCCCGCCCAGACGGCAGCCACGTAGCGTTTGTCGGCCGCCGGGTGGGCGTCGGGGCCACTCACGATGTTCGCCAGCAGCGCCCCCAGCGTCAGGTTGTGGCAGCCAAAGACGGCCGCGCCCAGGCTCGCCAGCCCACAGGCCCGCAGGATGGGCCCGGGGGCGGGTTCATAGCCGTTGGTTTTCAGCACCCCGAAGCCCGGCACGAACTGCCCGGTAAAGGCCAGCACGGTCAGCGGCAACGCCAGATTCAGGGTGGCGTGCAGGCTGAACTGGGGCCACACGAATTCGGGGCGGGTGAGGGCCAGGGTCAGCGGCGCCGGGTGCCCCAGGCCCAGCACCGCAGTGGCCACCACGCCGCTGAGCAGCACGCCCGCCACCGCCCAGCGCGGCGCGACTGGCCGCAGCAGAAAAAAGGCCGCGATCATCACGCCCACCAGGGCCGGCGCCTCGCCGAACGCCTGCAGGGCGCGGAAAGCGAAGGGCAGCAGAATGGCGGCGTTCAGCGCGGCGGCCAGCGGCGCCGGCATGGCCTGCAGGGCGCGCACCAGCGGCGGAAAGGCCCCCAACAGAAACACCAGCAGGCCCGAGAGCAGAAAAGCCCCCACCGCCTCGGGGAAAGGGATGCCGGGCAGGGCGGTGACCAGAAAGGCGATCCCGGGGGTGCTCCAGGTGCTCAGGATGGGCATGCGGGTGCGCAGGCTGAGCACGATGCCCGTGACGCCGGCAAACACCGCGTGCGCCCACAGCCACGACATGGCGACGCTGCTGGGCAGGTCGGCGGCCTGGGCCACGGCGGAGATCAGGACGTTGGGCCCGGCCCAGCCGATCAGCACCGCCACCGCACCCGCCAGCACGGCGCTGGGGTGGCTGTCCTGCCAGAAGGTGAGGGGCCGCCAGCGGGCGCGCGCAGTGGTCATGCGGCCCAGTGTGCGCCCGGCATTGGCCTGTATGGGAGGGGCAATGGCCTGGAAATTGGCCTGCTTGTCTGCACGGCACTGGCCTGTACCCTGGGGGCATGCCCGCCCCATCCTGGCCTGATGCCCCGCGCTGGACCGCCCTGCTGCGCGGCTGGCGTGAGCACCCGGGGCCACTGCATGGGCGCCTGCAGGCCCAGGTGCGCGCCGCCATTGAGCGCGGCGAACTGGCCCCCGCCGAACGCCTGCCCGCCGAGCGGCCACTGGCGGCCCTGCTGGGGGTTAGCCGCGCCACCGTGGTCACGGCCTACGAGGAACTGACGGCAGGCGGCTGGCTCACCCGGCGGGTGGGCAGCGGCACCCGGGTGTCGGCCGGTGCCCCGCGCACGGCGCCGCTGCTGACCTTGCGCACGCCCGTGGCCGAGGGCGCGGCCCCGGATCTGGACTTCACGATTGCGGTGCCACTGCTCACGGATGCCCAGCGCGAGCAGCTGCGCCGCGCCAGCCAGCACGCCTTTGGCGAGAGCGTGTATCACCCCCACGGCCTGCCGGACCTGCGCGCCCTGCTGGCCGAGCTGTATACCAAGGGCGGCCTGCCCACCCGGCCCGAGCAGGTGGTGGTGACCAGCGGCGCCCAGCAGGCCATTGCCCTGAGTGCCGCTACCCTGCTGCGCCGGGGCGACGTGGCCCTGCTGGAAACCCCCACCTACTTCGGCGCCATTGACGTGATGCGCGCCGCCGGGGCCGAGCTGGTGGGGGTGCCGGTCGAAGGCCACGGCCTGCAGGCCGACACTTTCATGCGGCTGGCCGCCGCGCACGCCCCGCGCCTCGCGTTCCTGACCCCCACGTTTCAGAACCCCACCGGGCAGGTGCTGCCCGCACGCGCCCGCGAACGGCTGGCCGCCTTTCTGCACGACCGCGCGCTGCCCACCCTGGAAGACGACACGCTGCTGGACCTGGGTTTTACCGACGAGCCGCCGCCGCCCCGCATCAGCGCCTTTGCGCCGCAGGCCCCGATCATCAACGTGGGCTCGCTCTCCAAGCTGTACTGGGCGGGGCTGCGGGTGGGGTGGATGCGCCTGCCGCCCCCGCTGGCCGCGCCGCTGGCCCAGGCCAAGACCCTGGCCGATTTTGGCGGCAGCCTGATGGCGCAGCACGCCGCCCTGCAGCTGCTGGCCGACCTGCCGGGGCTGCGCCGCGCCCGCCGCGAGGCCGTGACCCCGGCCCGCGACCTGCTGGCCGGGCTGCTGCGCGCCGAGCTGCCGGAGTGGCACTTTGAGGTGCCGCGCGGCGGCCAGTTTCTGTGGGTGCAGCTGCCCACCCCCGACGCCAGCCGCTTTACCCACCACGCCGCGGGCCACGGCCTGCGGCTGTTCCCGGGCGCCAGCATGGGGGTCTCGCCCCTGCCCGACCGTTACCTGCGCCTGCCCTTTACCCTGGACCCCGCCCGCCTGCCCGAAGCCGCCGCGCGCCTGAAGGCCGCCTGGGTCTCGTTTCAGAGCCGGGGCGGCCAGGGCGGGCTGGCTTAGGGGCAGGGTGCGGCAGCTGTGGCCCTGCGGCTACAGCCCGAGGCCTTGACAGAGAGGGTCAGGGCGCCAGCCGCCTCGGCCGTCGCCGCTGCCTCGCCCCCACTCCACCTTTACAGCCGGGCGCGCCAGCCGCGCTTTTCCAAGGCGCGCAGGTCCGGGACGGGGGCAATCTGCAGCAGATACCGGGCGAGGTCCAGCCGTTCGGTGTCGTCGGGGGCGCCGGTCCAGGGGGTCACGCGCACGAGGTGGCCATACCCGCAGGCATAGTTCGCGGCCAGGTCGTCCACCGCCAGAATCCGCTCGCGGGGATACCGGGCGCGCAGCCACCGGGCCCGGAACTTGCGGGCCGGCTTGCGGAAGTGCAGTGCGCCGGCCTCGTCCCGGCGCCAGGTGCAGCGCCCCCGGTCCCAGAGAAAGACGGCCTGGGCCGCCAGATCCACCCCCGTTTCGTGCTTGATCGCCTGTAACCCTGCCTGCAGCCAGTCGTTGCCGGCGGCGGTCCACACCGCCAGATCGTAGGCCTGGGCCACGGCCTGGAGAAAAAAGCCCAGGTGGGGCCGCAGCGCAAAGGTGACCTGGGTGGCCTCGCCCAGCTCGCCGTGCCAGGGGGTCTCATCCAGGTCCAGCACCAGTAGCGGGCGGGGCAGGAGCACGCCCCAGCATGGCAAAGCCCCCGCCCATGTGGGAAGGGGCGGGGACGAGGGGGGCCGGTTATTTCTTGCTGCCCTGGGCCTTCTTGTACTGCCCCGGGGGCATCCCGCCGGGCTTCTTCTGCAGGCCCGGGGCCTTGGCCCAGGCGGCCTGGCGGCCCATCACGCTCGTCAGGGGGCGGGCTGTGCCGTCCTGGCCGCGCACCACAATGCTCTGGGGCTGCACATTCTGGCCCACGGTGAGCGGCTGGGCCAGCGGGTAAATCTCGCGGATGGGACCGCTGGGGGTGGGGGTGGTCACCTGCACCTGGGTCAGGCGGGTGCCATCCGGCGACGCGGGGTTCACCACAAGGCTGCCGCTGGGGCTCAGGGTGGCGGCCGGCTGGCTGCCCGGGGTCAGGAACGACACCTGCACCCCCTGCGACAGCAGCTGCGCCACATTGGCCGCCGTCTGCAGAATCTGGGGGTAGGGCACGCTGGCGCTGATATTCACGCTCAGGGTCTGGGCGCCGGCTGGGGTCAGCAGCAGCGCGGCCACGATCAGGGCTTTTCGCATAGACATTCCCTCCCGGTGGCCGCAGGGCCACCCAAGGCCTCCACCTTGCCGCGCAAAACTGACCGTGACCTGACACCCATTGGCCTTCGCCCTTGAGCTGATTTTCAGGGAAAGAGTGGGGCAAAGGGGCCGGAGCCCTGCCGTTGTGGGTGCAGGCGTAGCCCAGCGGCTGCCGAGCCGGGGCCACGCTGCGGGTGCGCCCCAACAGCGGCCCCTCCCTTCCGCTGGGGCCGCTGCCTTTTCCGAATCTTCGCGGCTTTCAGTCTGAGCCGTTCAGAGTGTCCTCTGCCGTGCCCCTGGGAGCAACGGTCAGGCGCCGTACTTGTTCAGTTTCAGGGCATTGGCCATCAGCAGCGGCATGACATCTGTGCCCCGGCGCAGGCCCAGGCTGCCCTTCTGGGCTTCTTCCTCGGTGTAGCGGGCGGCGGTGTCCTTGCGGCCGTACTCGCTGTGAATCAGCAGGGGCACCGGGTGCCACGAGTGGGTGGCGAGTTTGCTGGGGGTGCTGTGGTCGCCCACAATCGCCAGCACGTCGGGCTTGAGGGCCAGCAGCTGCGGCAGCAGGGCGTCGAACAGCTCGATCTTTTTCACCTTGGCGGCAAAATCGCCGTCCTCACCGGCAGAATCGGTTTTCTTGACGTGGAAGTAGAAGAAGTCGTAGTCGGCCCAGTGCTGGCCCAGCGCCTGCACCTTGCCGTCCAGGGCGTCTTCGGTGCCCTGCACTTCCAGCACGTCCATGCCCACGAGGCTCGCCAGCCCCTTGTACATGGGGTAGCTGGCAATGCACGCGGCGCGCAGCCCGTACGCATCGTCAAAGGACGGGAAGTGCGGCACGTCGCTGTAGCCCCGGAACAGCACGCCGTTCACCTGGGGCTCGCCCGCCAGGGCAGCCTCGGCGCGGGCCACAAAGGCGTTGACCAGTGCGGCCGTGCGCCCGCTGGCCTCGTCGTGCGCCTGGGCCACGAGGGGCTGAACGCCGGTGGCCTGCGGGTCCACATCGCTGAGGCCCGCGCCCAGCGGCGTGCCCCCCTGGGCGCGGAACACCACCACGAAGCGGTGCTCGCTTTCGGTGTAGATCTCCACCGGGGTGCCCTCGATCTCGGGGATGGCGGCGCGCAGCCGGGCCACGATCTCGGCATTCTTGGCGTCGCTGGGGCGCCCGGCGCGGCGGTCGTGCACCACGCGGCCCTCGCCCAGGGTGGCAAAGTTGCCGCGCACGGCCACGTCGCCTGCGGCCAGCTTCACGCCGATGCCCACGGCCGAGAGGGCGCCGCGCCCCACCACGTACTTCAGGGGGTCGTAGCCAAAGAGACTCAGGTGCCCGGGGCCGCTGCCCGGCGTGATGCCGGCGCCCACCAGTTCCACCTGCCCCAGCTGGCTCTGCGCGGCCAGCGCGTCCAGGTTGGGGGTCTTGGCGGCGGCCAGTTCGCTGTCGCCGTTCACGGTCAGCGGCAGGCCGCCCACGCCGTCCAGCACGACCATCAGAATCTTGCTGTCGGTCTTCTTGGCGAGGCTGCGGATGGTGTCCAGTTGGTCGCTCATGCGGGCCAGTGTAACGCTGGTCCCAAAGGCGGCAGGTCAGGGCATATGGGCAAGGCCACAGCGGCGCGGGCCGCCTCCCTGGGGAAAGCGGCCCGCGCGTGAGCGTGGTCAGGTGCGCTGGGCTCAGCGCCCGTCTATGCGGCCGTCGGAGGCGTCGGCCACCGTGTCGTCAAATTCGTCCACCACGGCGTTGGCACGGGCGCCAGCCGCCGCGTCGGACATGGCGGGCTTGCGCGTGGCCAGGAAGGAGCCGATCACGGCAATGGCGGCCATCATGCCCCAGAAGATCACCGGGGGCATGTGCCAGTAGGGCACCGCCGGGTAGATCTCGTGGGCGGCTTCCAGTGTTTCCAGCCCCAGCTTCACGGCGATCCAGCCCACCAGCGCGTAGGCCACGTGGTCAAAGGCCGGGTATTTGTTCAGCAGCTTCAGGAAGACCGTGGCGGCAATTCGCATCAGGATCAGGCCGATAATCCCGCCGAACACCACGATGGTCAGGCCCTGCTCGCGGGGCATGCCGCGCGGAATGAGCGCCACGCCCGCCAGAATGGAATCCACGCTGAAGGCGAGGTCGGTGAGGTTCAGCAGCACCACCGTGGCCCAGAAGCCCCGGCCCTTGGCTTTGCCGTCCGCCTCGTCCTCACTGCTGCGCTGCTTGACGAAGTGGGAAATGGCCAGGTAAGCGAGGTACGCCGCCCCAAAGGCGCGCAGCCACCAGTATTCCAGGATGTAGCTGGCCAGCAGCACGCCCAGAATGCGCAGCACCACGGCCCCGCCAATCCCGTAAGCCAGGGCCTTGCGCTGCAGGTCGCCCTTCAGGTGGCGGACCATCACGGCCAGCACCAGCGCGTTGTCGGCCGAGAGCAGGCCTTCCAGCAGAATCAGGGTGCCCAGAATCGCCCAGAATTCGGCGTTGATGGGCGGCATCTCCAGGCCAAACATCAGCGGCCCCCGGTGGCGGCGTGGGCCGCCTGCTTCACGAGTTTGTTCATGTGTTGAAAACCTCTGGCCCCACAGCCCCCTCGGAGGGCGGCTCAAGAGGCGCGGCGCTGCCCAGTCTAGCGAACCCCAGCGCGGCGCCCTTCAGGGTTCATGAACGATTTGCACGCAACCGGTCTGGTCCGCCAGGGAGGCATCCGGTGGCTGGAACAGACCTCTATGCCGGGGCAGCACACTCGGAAACCCGGATGCCCCCGGTCTCCCCTCTCAGCCCCCCACGATCTGGCCGTGCTCGTCCAGCGCGGGGTAGGCTTCGCCGCGCTCGCGGTAGGCGGGGGCCAGCTCCGGATAGGCCCACTCAAAGGCCCAGGCCCTCAGCTGCTCGGGGCTCAGCTGGGGCGCGTCGTACAGGCCCGCCGCCAGCCGCTGGCGCTGCGCCTCGAACAGAATGGTCGCCGCTGCCACCGACACATTCAGGCTCTGCACCATTCCAAACATGGGCACGACGATGTTCATGTCGGCGGCCTCGGCGGCTTCATCCGACACGCCCCATTTCTCGGCGCCCAGCAGCAGGCAGGTGGGGCGGGTGTAGTCGGCCTCGCGGTAGTCCACGCTGCGCTGCGAGAGGTGGGTGGCCAGCACCGCAAAGCCCTGGGCCTGCAACGCGCGCACGGCCTGCACGGCGTCGGCGTGGCGCTGCACCGGCACCCATTTGTGGGCGCTGCCGCTGGTGGCCTCGTAAGTGTGGCCCTCAAAGTCGGCCAGCTTGCCGCCCCGGGGGGGCACGGCGTGGGCCTGCAGCACCCCCACCGCGTCGCAGGTGCGCACGATGGCCGAGAGGTTGTGGGGCTTGTTCACCTCGTCCATCAGGACCGTCAGGGTGGGCTGGCGCCTGCTCAGCACGCGCAGAATCTTGGCGTAACGCTCCGGGGTCATAACGCTCCAGGGTACCGCAGCCGGCCCCCTCAGCCCGGGTAGGGCGCGGCGAGCGGGCCCATCAGAGGCGAGCGCACCTGCAGCTTGCGCGCGGTCCAGCCGTCGTCCTGGGTGCCGGCGCGCAGGTGTAGCGTGGCGCCCTCCAGCAAGTGGGCCCACCACAGCGGGGTCAGCAGGGCGCGGGCCTCGTCGCCCAGGGGGCGCAGGTCGTCGTAGCCTGCCACCACCTCGTCGTGCACGCCGCGCCACGCCAGCGCGAACTCGGCCACCGGGTCGTCGGGGCGGGCCAGCTCAAAGTCCAGCAGCCCCGTCAGGCGCCCGCCCTGCGCGCGCAGGTTCCAGGCGGTGAAATCGCCGTGCAGCAGGTGGCTGGGGCGATCCTGAAGGGGCAGGGCCAGCAGCGCCGCGCGGGCCCGGTGCAGGTGCCAGCGGTACAGGCGCACCTCAGCGGGCCGGGCGGCCTCGCAGCGGTCCAGCAGGGTCTCCGTCTCTGGGTCCAGCAGCACGGCGTGGGCAGGGCGCCAGCCGGGGCGCGGCGGCAGCGGGGGCAGGGCCTTAAAGGCCGCATGCACCTCTGCCAGCCAGCGGCCCCGCTGCCGGGCGGCCTCACGCGCGGGCGCCGTGCCGGGCACCCAGGCGTGCAGGCTCCACCACGCGCCCTGGGCCAGCAGCGGCTCTGCCAGCAGCGTGGGTACCGCCCAGCCCAGACCTGAAACCTGCTGCACCAGGGCCGCTTCATAGCGCACCTGGGCCTCGTCGCCGTGCCAGCGGCGCAAGGCGGCACGCTCCCCCTGCACCCTCACCGCCCAGTGCTGGTTCAGGCGGCCCCCCAGGGGGTTCGAAGTTTTCACGTCCCAGTGGGCCAGCATCCCGGGCGGCGGCGCCCCGCTCACCGGGCCTGCACCAGCAGGGCGCCGTCGTCCCGGGTGTCGGCCTGCACCGCGCCAGTTTCGACCAGATATTCCACCAACGCCGCCGTCTGGTCCAGCAGCAAGATCGCCTGCAGCGGGCGCAGGGTGGGGTGCAGGCGGTGGGTGAGGTCAAAGATGGTGGTGGGGCTCTGGGCAGCGGCGCGGGCGGCGGCCAGCTTGGCCTGTAGCCGCGCCCGCAGGCCCTGAATGCGGCCCTGCGGATCGGGCATGGGGCCGTCGTGGCCGCCCAGGGCCAGCGTGAGCCCCGGCAGTGCGGCCACCCGGTCCAGTGAGGCAAGGTAGTGGCGCACCCCCGCGCCCCGCTGGTAGCGCTCGGGCATCAGCGGCGGCGAGTGGTGGGGCAGCAGGTGGTCGGCGCTGAGCAGCACCTCGTCCAGCCGCAGGCACACCTGCGCGCCGTCGTGGCCGGGGGTGTGCAGCACCTCAAAGACGCCGTCCAGCCGGTCGCCGTCCCGCAGCGCCTCCACGGGCCCGGCAGGCGGCTGCATCAGGTTCTGGCCCCGGCGCCGCAGCCGGGCGGCGTAGTCACTGTCCAGCGGAATCCCGGCCCAGCGCAGGTGACTGTCCACAGCGGCGGTCCAGGCGTCGCGCCGCTCTTCCGGATGTTCCAGGATGGGCACGGCCCACTCGTGCGCCGCCACCGGGGCCGGGCTCAGGGCGCGCACGGCGGCCAGTCCGCCGGCATGGTCCGGGTGCGGATGGGTGATCACCACGCGGCGCAGCGTTTCCCAGGCCACCGCCTCACCCGCCGCGCGCACCGCCGCCAGGGCCGCCTGCAGGTCCGCCACGCTGTCTGGCTGGGCGCTGCCGGTGTCCACCAGGGCGGTGTAATCGGGCCGCGCCGGGTCGCCCTGCACGGCCAGGTAGGCATTGGCGCGCAGGCCCGCAAAGGCGCGCAGCGGCAGGGTGTATAGGCGTGCGCCGCTGGCGGTGGTGTGGCAGGCAAGCTCCGGGGTGCTGGGGGCCCTCATGGGCTCCACTGTAAGGGCGCTCCTACGCCCACTGGCGCGCGTACAGATCGGCGTCGAACTTGCGCCTTAGGCCAGCGGCGGTCATGGAGCGCACCATCCCGAACACGGGGCGCCGCGCCCAGGGGCGGTCGTGCTGCCCGAACACCCAGTCCAGGCCCGCCCAGGAATTGGGGTTGCGGCCGTCCTGCTCGTAGCGGTTGTTCAGCCACACCAGCGTTTCGTAGGCGGCCTGGGGCGTGGGGGTCCATTCCAGCACCTTCTTGCCCCAGTACATGCGCATGTAGTTGTGCATGCGCCCGGTGCGGGTCATCTGGCGCTGGGCGGCGTTCCAGTAGGGGTCGTGGGTCTGCGCGGCGTCCAGTTCCTCGCGGGTGTACAGGGCCTCGCGCGGGTCCCCGGCGTGCTCTTCCAGGGTGGCGCGGGCCCAGGCGGGCAGCCCCTCGTAGCGGTCATAGGCGGGGTTGTAGGTGCAGAGGTTAAAGCTCAGCTCGCGGCGCACGATCAGCTCTTCCAGAAACGTGTCCGTGCCGGGGCCGGGGTGCTCCCGGGCGGCCAGGGCAGCGGTCAGGGGCGAGAGGTGGCCGTAGTGCAGCGCGGCGCTCAGGCGGCTGCTGCCGTCCACTGTGGGGTCACTCCGGCGCAGGTGGTAGGTCTCCAGCTTGCGGGTCACGAAGTCTTCCAGCAGCTCCAGCGCGGCGTGCTCACCGCCTTCCTCGGCGCCGGGGGGCACGCTGTGGTCCACGGGCAGGGCTGAGACCTGCGCGGCGGGGCTGTGCAGGTCCAGGCCCAGGGCCCAGTCGGTGGTGGTGCGGCGCAGCTCGCGCGGCTCCAGGGGCACCAGATACTCGTGCCAGAGGCGGTGTAGTTTGGGGCGCAGGGTGCGCGCGCCCACCTCCAGCTTGGGGCTGGCCACGCGCACCGGCACCACGGCTTCGGATTCCACCTGCACCAGCGGCACCGTCAGCCGCCCTGCCAGCCACGCCCGCCACTCGCGCGCCACGCGCACGTAGCCCACGTCGGTGACCACCAGGGCCGCGCCTTCCTGCGCCGCTTGCAGGGCCACCTCGGGCGGCGTGCCCAGGGCCACGCGCAGGGGAATGCCGCGCTCTGCCAGACCCTGGCGCAGGTCGCGCAGGCCCTCCAGGAGATACAGGTAGTGCCGGGCGTTGGCTTCGGGGTACGCGGGCGTCAGGCCAAAGACCGCCACCAGCGGCAGGTCCAGGCGGCTGGCCTCCTGCACGGCGTATTCCAGGGCGTGGTTGTCGCGCACCCGCACGCTGGCCTGCACCCACAGCAACACGAACCCGCGCCGGCCCGCTTCCCCGGGGCGCAGCGGCTGCACACGCGCATCGTGAATCATGGCCTCCCCTTGTACCAGGGCCTGCCCCGCTCACCTGTACGCCCGCTTACCGCTGGTGTGGCTTCTGGCGGCAAGGCCCAGAAATGGGAACGGGGCTGGGATGCCAAGACCACACCCGAGCCCTGTTTTTGCAGACGGGTTCAGCTGGGGCGGGGCGCCTCGATCAACGCGACTCTTTCGCTTTCCCTCCTTGTGAGGGACCCGCAGAGGCTGGGATGGGGAACCCGACCTCTCAGCTGACGTTCTCGCCCCTGCCCCCTTGCCAGGCTTGAACACCAGCCGAACCATTGCTCTCTCCCGCTCCGATTGACCTGTTTGATTCGCGCTTCCCTTTCTTCTCACAGCAGAGCCCAGATGCATTGAGGGTATCTCCCCTCAATGCATCTGGGCCGAACGCAGTGAGTCTCTGGAAAAGACAGCGGCAGAAGTGGAATTGAGGGGCGTTCTTGGCCCGAGGGTGGAGCTGGCAGCCGCTGTCAGCCCTCGGGGAGGCGGCGCACCGGCAGGCGGGCCCAGCCCCGGCGCGAGAGCCAGCGCAGCAGCGCCACCACCAGCGCCCCGCCAAACTGCGCCTGAAACGGCGTGACATGCGGGTACAGCAGCCACACCGTCAGCGCGCCCGCAGCGGCGGCGGTGGCATACAGCTGCTCGCTGCGGTACATGATTTCCGGCACCTCGTTGGCAATCAGGTCGCGGATCACGCCGCCGCCCACCCCCGAGAGCATGCCCGCAAACACCACGCCCAGCGGCCCCAGCCCGAAGTTGATCGCCCCAATAGCCCCCGACGCCGCAAACAGCGCCAGCCCGGCCGTGTCAAACACGCTCAGGGTGCGTTCAAAGCGGGCCAGCCGCGCCCCGAACAGAAACGCCAGCCCGGAGCCCAGCAGCGCCGCCCACAGGTACGCCTCGTCGCGCAGAAAGAGGGGCGGGGTCTGTCCGGTCAGGGTGTCGCGGATGGCGCCGCCGCCCACGGCCGTCACACAGCCCAGCACCAGCACGCCAAACAGGTCGAACCGCTTGCGCACCGCCAGCAGCGCCCCCGACAGGGCAAAGGCCAGCACGCCAATCAGGTCCAGGGCGCGCAGGCCCGCTTCCAGCGTGATGGGCGACCATTCCAGCTCGTGCACGGCCCCACTGTAGCGGGCCTCGCCCAGTCCACCGCCCTCCCCCACGGCGCCCCCTGTTCTGGCCGTGGCTTCACCTGGGCGGCTTATGGTATACTCCCGGCTGTTGTCTCGGCCGGGGGCGCCCCCCTGCGGCCCGAGAATCGCGCCCCGGCGAGCAAACGCCGCGCGGCCCAGGAGAACCCAACATGGCCAAGCACCCCGTTCCCAAGAAGAAGACCAGCAAGAGCAAGCGCGACATGCGCCGCAGCCACCACGCCCTGGTGGCCCCCAACCTGAGCGAGTGCCCCCAGTGCCACGCCAAGAAGCTCAGCCACCACATCTGCCCCAGCTGCGGCTATTACGACGGCCGCCAGGTGCTCGCCGTCTAAGCACACCCAGCCAAGCAGTCCCCGGGTTCACGCCTGGGGACTTTTTGTTGGTGGCTGAGGCACGCGCCTTTATCCTTTAACGTTCAGTCTTTCCATGCGTGAGAAAACTGGAAGGGGGTCCCCCGTAGGGTGGGGCCATGAACACCCGGCCGCGCTGGCGCCTGACGGAGGCCAACCGCCGCCGGGTGTACCTGTGGGTGAGCGGGCTGGCCAGTGTCATCCAGCTGGCGGTGGGGGCGCTGCTGCTGGGGCAGCCGGGGGCCAGCGCGCACTGGCCGTTGCTGGGCGCCCTGGTCTGCGCGGGCGCCTGGGCCCTGCTGCTGACCCGGCGCGTGCCCTGGCGCTGGGTGGACTACGGGGTGTTGCTGGCCGCCACGGGGCTGGTGCTGGCCCAGCTGCTGAAGGTGCCGCCCGGGGGCGAGGTGCCCGCGCAGCTGCTGTTTGCCGGCAGCTTTCTGTTTCTGGCGGGCTTCAGCACCCTGCCGCTGCCAGGGGCGCTGGCCTACGTGCTGGGGGTTTTTGCGGCCTACGGCGTGGCCGTGGCGCTGCGGGGCGGCGCCGTGGCCCTGCTGTGGGAACTGGGGCTGGTGGGGCTGCTGGCCGCGCACCTGTCCACCTTTGGGCGGGCGGTGTCGCTGGAACGCGCCGAGGCCCTCGCCTACGCCCGGCTGGCCCTGACCGATCCGCTGACGGGCCTGCCCAACCGCCGCGCCATGATGGACCGCCTGCAGCGCGCCGCCCAGGCCGGACAGGGCGCGGCGGCGCTGCTGCTGGACATTGACCGCTTCAAGGCCATCAATGACCGCCTGGGCCACGACGCGGGCGACGAGGTGCTGCGCGAGGTGGCCGCGCGGCTGCGCCGGACCCTGGCCGGGCGCGGCGAGGCAGCGCGCTGGGGCGGCGAGGAATTTCTGGTGCTGCTCTCCCCCGGCGTGCCCGCCGACGCCCTGAGCGCCGCGCTGCAACAGGCGGTGCGCGGCGCGCCCATGACAGGCGGGGTCACCGTGACCCTCAGCCTGGGCGGCGCCACGCTGCACGAAGCCCCGGCGGTGGGCGACCTGCTGAAGCTGGCCGACGCCCGGCTGTACGTGGCCAAGGCGGGGGGCCGCGACCGCGCCGAACTGCACACGCCTGGGCTGCATGAATTGCGCGCCCTGACCCTGGCGTGAGGGAGGGCCCTCGGGCCAGCACCACGCCGGGGCATGGTGACCCTGGGAACGATTGGACTATCTTCCTCGTACCCGCCCACATGGACTTTACCTGGACCGGCAGCACCGAACGCGAACTGAGCGCCCACGGCCACAAGCTGGAAGTTATTGAGTACAGCGCCGCACCTATGGAAGCGCCCCTCAGCGGCTACCACCAGTCCTTATCGCGCCCCCGGCGCTGGCGGCAGCTGGCAGTGCATGTGGGCGGCGGGCAGGCGGTGCTGGAACCCGGCGCCCTGCAGTACCTGCGCGGCGAACTGGAGATGCAGGCGGTCAGCGCCAGCGGCAGTGGCGGCGGCCTGGGCGGCTTTCTGCGCGGGGCGGTGACGGCGGCGGCCACGGGCGAAGGCATGTACAAAACCGCCTACAAGGGCAGCGGCACGCTGTTTACCGAACCCACCCGCCTGCACCTGCTGCTGGGCGAACTGCGCGGCGAGAGCCTGATCGTGGATGACGGCGCCTTCGTGGCTTGTGTGGGCGACCTGACGGTGGGGCGGCATGTGAACCACGGCTTTGCCCAGGCGGTGGGCAGCGGCGAGGGCCGCGTGCAGCCCAAGCTGACGGGCAGCGGCATCTTTGCTCTGCAAAGCCCGGTGCCGCCCGAAGAATTTCAGGTGCTGGAACTGCGCGGCGAGACCCTGAAGGTGGACGGCAATCTGGTGGTGGCCTACACCGACGGCCTGGAGTTCAAGGTGGAGCGCAGCGCCCGGGGCCTGCTGGGCAGTGGCAAGACCGGCGAAGGGTTTGTGCAGGCTTATCGGGGCACCGGCCGCGTGTGGCTGGCCCCCACCCTGCCCATTCACCTGAGCTAGGCCCCAGCCCTCAAGCCGCTGTTCCCAGATCGGCCGCGCCCTGGAAAGAGGGGCGCGGCCGGTTGCTGGCACCCGCCCACCCGCCACTCGGTCAGGTGGGCCTTGGGCCATTTGGCGCAGGAGGCCGCGCCCTGGGCCGCCTATGCTGAGGACACAGCCAGCGCTGCCAGCAGCGGCGCCGGTACCTGCGGCGGGCAACCGGGCCCGCCCCCGTGTCCTGCGCGGCCCCCAGTACGCACCTTCTGCTTCCCGGAAGGTCGGCCGCCCCACGCTCCTGCGGAAACCCCCCATGACCATTCCTGATCCCCTGACCCTCTGGCGTGAGCTGGAGGCCGCCGTCCGCCACACCCTCACCCACAACGAACTGGCCCAGGGCGGCCTGCTGATTGCCGTGCTCAGCGCGCTGGCCGTGCAGGCCCGCACGCTGCCCGCGCAGCTCTGGAGCTGGCTCAAGGGCCGGGCGACCCTCACGCTGGAAGTGCAGGGCGACGACGCCGCGTTTCCCTGGCTGGCGGCGTGGCTGGCCGCGCAGCCGGTGGGCGTGCACCTGCGCCACCTGGGCGTGGTGACCCGCTTTAACGAGCAGATGGGCGGCCAGAACCTGTGCCTGGGCCTGGACCGCGACGGCGACGAGGTGAACGTGCGGCTGGTGCCTCTGAGCGGACAGGTGCTGCTGCGCTACCGGGGTCACTGGCTGCTGGCCCGCCCCAGCCGCACCCAGCGCCAGTTGCCGGGCCGCGCCAGCGGGGGCTTTGACCACAACCTCACCTTTCGCATGCTCAGCCGCGCCCGCCCGGTGGTGGCCGAGCTGCTGCGCGAAGCCTACGAGGCCACCGCCGGCCGGGGCGACGGCCGCATCGAGATCCACGTGCCCAGTTACGACAGCTGGTCCCTGGCCGAACGCCGCCCGGCACGCCCGCTGTCCAGCCTGATCTACAGCGCCGGCGTACTGGACACGCTGCGCAGCGATCTGGACGCCTTTTTTCAGGACCGCGACTGGTACGCGGACATGGGCATTCCCTACCGCCGGGGCTACCTGCTGCACGGCCCGCCCGGCAACGGCAAAAGCAGCCTTGTGGCGGCGCTGGCCGGCGCTTACGGCCTGAACGTGTGCGTGCTGAATCTGGCCGCCCCCGAACTGACCGATGACCGCCTGAACACGCTGCTGGGCAACCTGCCCCGGCGCGCCCTGCTGCTGCTGGAAGACATTGACGCCGTCTTCGTGGGCCGCGAGCCCCGCTCGCCGGCCGTGAAGCTGTCCTTCAACGGCCTGCTCAATGCCCTGGACGGTGTGGCGGCGGGCGAGGGCCGCGTGACCTTCATGACCACCAACCACCTGTCGGGGCTGGACCCCGCCCTGATCCGCCCGGGCCGCGCCGACCGGCACCTGCCCTTAGGCAACGCCACGCCCGACCAGGTGGCCGGAATGCTGCGCCGCTTCTGGCCGGCCTGGACCGACGCGCAGGTGCAGGCCCTGAGCGCGGGGGTGCCGGGCGGCCTGCTGAGCATGGCCCGCGTGCAGGAATACCTGCTGGAGCGCCGCCACGACGAAGCGGCGGTGGGGCGCGACTGGCCTGCGCTGGTGGGCACCCCCTGCCCCACGCGCCTGCTGCTGGCCGCCAGCTGAAGCCGGCCACCCCCACCTGCCTACCAAACCACTCAAGAGCATAGAAGGTCGGCTCGTGCACGGTATTGCGCGATAAAACAAACCCAGAGCAGACACCTGCACGATACTTTGCAGACCGCGCTCCGGTCTGCATTTCCCATTGGTGCCTGACAGATAGCCGTGTTGTCAGCGCCAGCTCATGTGGGCGCCACCTCTCACAGAATCACGCTCATCTGCAATGCTTGGCAAGCTGTCAGCCGGTAAGCTTGCAGCGTGAATGAGTGCCAGAGGTTGATTCGCGCCGAGTGGGGACAGGCGCTGCGCCTCTATGAGCCCACCACTTTAACGCCGTGGACACTTGAGAAGGAGAATGCGGTCTTTCTGACGCAGGTAGGGCTCCCAACCACCGCGACGGATGGTGGCAATCTCGTCATTCGGTTTTACGCCGCTGAGGCGTTCTACTCCATCCAGGTCGGTGATCTTCACGGGATCTGCATTGGGGAAACGGACGCTGGTGTGGCTGTCCTACTTGAGGCGCATACTGGTCATATCTGGGCGGGAGATGACGCAGGCCTGACCTTCATCAACACCTCGCTCGAAGCCTTGTTGTGTTGCATGGCTATGTATCATCGTGAGTTCGTCGCTCGCCCCCTAAGCACTGAGGAAGATGAGCCGGGCACTGACGACCTGCCGGGCACGCCGGCGACCCGTGCACGCGCCGATCACTTGCGCGAACGCCTGAATGCCATTGATCCTTTAGCCCTGGATGCATCAACCCAAGGCGAGGACGTCAGCCTATGGGGATATGTCGTGGAAGAGGTGGAGTTTGGCGTGATCTGAACTCAGTTCGCCTTACACCAGGGCGACTCAAATCGATGCGCCTCACTCCACTTTCCTCACGACTCCACAATTGTTCTGAAGGGTCGTCCAGGCTGCCCCCACCCCACCTGCCTGCACGGGCCGGCCCCGGGCCCTGCCCGCCCGTGCCAGCATGGGCCCCTGTGTGGCAGGCGCTGAGCGATGTGTTGCTGCCCGTGCTGCTGGTGGCCGGGCTGGGCGGCCTGCTCTCCGCCCGGTTGCCCATTGATCAGGCCACGGTGGCGCGCATCACGCTGTATCTGCTCTCGCCGGCGCTGGTGCTGGAGGTGCTGCTGACCACCCCGGTGCAGGCGGGCGAAACCCTGGCGCTGGGCGCAGCCTACGCCCTGACGGTGGCGGGCTGCCTGGGCCTGGGGTGGCTGTGCGGGCTGGGCCGCCCGGTGCCGGAACAGCGCAGCCTGATGGCCAGCGTGGCGATCTGGAACAGCGGCAACATGGGCCTGCCTATCGCCCTGTTCGCCTTTGGCAAGACGGGTTTTGCCCAGGCCACGCTGCTGTTTCTGATGTCCTTTGTGGGCATGTATCTGGTGGCGCCCGTGGTGTACAGCGCCGGGGTGCCCGGCCAGCCCCGGGCCGGCGCGGCCCTGCTGCTGAACATGGTGCGCCTGCCCGCCGTGTGGATGGTGGGCGCAGGCCTGCTGCTGCGGGCCCTGCACCTTCACCTGCCCGCCGGGCTGATGCGCGGGGTGGAACTGCTGGCCCAGGCCACCCTGCCAGTGGTGCTGCTGTCGCTGGGCCTGCAACTGGGGGCTGCTGGCTGGCCCCGCCTGGACCTGCGGGTGGCCCTGGCCACCGCCGCGCGCCTGCTGGGGGGCCCGCTGCTGGGCCTGGGCGCCGGGCTGCTGTGCGGCCTGGGTGGGCCGGCCCTGGCGGTGCTGGTGCTCTCGGCCAGCATGCCCACAGCGGTCAACGCCCTGCTGATTGCCCGCGAGTACGGCGGCGACGCCGACACCGTGGCCCGCACCGCCTTTTTCAGTTCCGTGCTCAGTGTGCCGACCATCGCGGCGGTGGTCAGTCTGCTGCCGGCCCTGACCTGAATAGGCGAGCCTGGGGGTCGTGCCCGGGGGCGCTGTGCTGCACGGCCTTTTTCCGACCGACCTGCTGAACTTGACGCCGGCTGCATACCACGCTATCTTGGTTCTATCACCGTCCGCGAAGGGCGGCTTTTTTGTTGTGGGTCTGGGAGAGGACCACTGCTCCTCCTGACAGAAGCCAGAGATTCCCTGGATTTGCCCGTCTTTTTGATGCGGCAACCGAGGAGATGGGCCACGCAGCAGCGCGTATACATTCCTCGCACGCCTGCGCGGCCGAAAAACCGCGCCCACACTCTGTTTTCCTGATCCAATTCGGGCCCTTGACCCCGCCTGCATACCACGCTATCTTGTCTTTATCACCGTCCGCGAAGGGCGGCTTTTTTGTTTTTGGGCTCGCTGGTCCGTGCCCTCATCTGTGCAGGAAGATGCCGGCGCCACCACGCTGCATAGTCAGTCGGTCCTGGTTTCCTTTTGCGCCGCACCCAGCCGCCTTTTTTCCTCTTCCCTGATCGTGCTTGACCGGGGCTGCATACCGCGCTATGTTGTTCTTATCACCGCCGAAGAAGGCGGCTTTTTTCTTTTGGTTCCCACTCTTTTGATTTCCACCCTTTTGATTTCCTCTAGGCCCTGACAGCCTCCTGTCAGAGTTCCGGTACACACTGAGGGCAATGCGAATCCCTGGCTTTCGGAGTGTCCGGCAGGCGAAGGTGGAATGGCGAGTGAAGTACGGCAGCCGCTGCAATGGCGGGCGCACCGGCCGGGTCAAGGTCAGGATGCCAAAACCGCACCGCCGGGGGGCGTAAAAGGTCAGCGGCTGGCATGACGGCCCCCGGTCCACCGCCGTAGGGTACAGGCATGAGTGCCGAAGACGTCTCCCTGGTGCCAGTGACCGAGTGGGCGCCGCTGGTGCCCGAATTGACCGTGCAGAACCTGACCCAGAGCCTGGACGTCTACACGCGTCTGTTCGGCTTCACGCTGCACTACACGCGGCCCGGGTTTGCTTACCTGAGCCTGGGCCGCGTGCAGTGGATGCTGGAACAGGCCGGCCCCGAAGCGGGCTGGGCCACGGGGCCCCTGGAACGGCCCTATGGGCGTGGCCTCAACTTTCAGATCGTGGCCCCGGATCTTGACGCGCTGCACGCCCGCTTGCAGGGCGCCGGGTATCCGCTGTTCCGGCCGCTGCACACCGCCACCTATGCCGAGGGAGAAACGCTGCACACGGTCCGCCAGCTGTTGGTGCAGGACCCCGACGGCTATCTCCTGCGCTTCACGGACTGAGCCGCTGGGCGGCAATAAGCCCCGAGAGCCGCTCCAGACGCCCCCGCAGGGCCAGCAGGTACACGGCGGGCGGCACCTCTTCACCGTAGGTCCAGGCGCGCACCTCGGTCTTCTCTCCCACCGCCAGCAGGCGGTCCAGCACGCGCAGCAGCATGGCGCGGCCTTCGCGGTGTTCGCGCAGCAATTCGGGCAGGGGCATGTCTGCCAGTGGGGCGGTGCGGCGCAGGGGCAGGCCGTCCAGGTGGCCTTCGAGGCCAATGCGCATTTCCATCTGGGCCTTGCGCTCCATGCCGATCACGGCGCGCAGGGTGTCCTCGGCGCCGGCGGCCCAGCCGTGGGGGTCCAGGGGAGCGGCCGGGAGCCCCTCCAGGCCACGGCGCACGGCCGGCAGGTCGGCGGTGGCCGCGTCGCGTTTGGGGGCGTCCAGCGGATGGGGGTCGGTCGGGGTCATGCCTTCAGTGTGCCCTGTGCGCGGGGGCCCGCTATCCTGCCCACATGCAGCACACCCGCACCTGGTCTGACGTGTATGGCAGCGCCCGCGCCCTGTTCGAGGGGCGGGCCGGGGGGCACGGGTGGCTGGTGGCCACCCCGCCCGAACTGGCCGCGCCGCTGGCGGCCCAGCTTGAACACCTGGACGGCAAGGGCCGCGTGGCCCTGCTGGTGCACGACGGCCTGACCCCGCTGCTGGCCGCCCTGCGCGAGGAGCGCCCCCGGGGCGTGGTGGTGGTGGCCCCGCAGGCCCTCTCGGGTGGGCCCGCCGTGACCGTGCCCGACCACGAGGTCGCAGGTGACGCCCTGCACTACCGCGAGGGTGGCGCTTTTCCCGCCTGGAGCGGCGAAGACGGCCTGAATGCGCCGCAGGGCGAGTGCGCGGCGGCGGGCGCGGTGGCCTCGCTGGGGCTGCCCGTGGTGGTGGCCGCCCCAGAGGGTGTGGCCCAGGCCCTGACCGCCTGGATGGACCGCACGCCCCACGGCCGCTGAGCGGCGCCGCAGAACAGTTCCCCGCCCTGGGCCGCTCTACACTGCCGCGCGTGAGTTCGCCCGGCACCAGCCCTGCCCATTCCGGCCCCAGCCGCCTCGACCCGGTGGTGCGGCACCTGTACGTGCATGTGCCGTTTTGCCCCACCATCTGCCCCTACTGCGACTTTCATGTTCTGACGCGCCGCGCCGGGCTGGTGGAGCGGTATCTGGCGCGGCTGGACGAGGAGGCCGCGCAGCTGGCGCAGACCTACGCCGTGGACCTGGACACCGTGTATCTGGGCGGCGGCACCCCCAGTTTTCTGCGCGACGACGAACTGCAGGCCCTGGTGAGCAGCGTGCAGACCAGGCTGGGCTGGGGCCGCAGGGAAAACACCCTGGAGGTGAACCCGGGCACCGTCAGCCCGGCGCGCGCCGCCCACTGGCAGACCCTGGGCTTTGACCGCGCCAGCGTGGGGGTGCAGAGCCTGCACGACCCCACCCTGACCTTTCTGGGCCGCCAGCACACCGCCGCCCAGGCCGCCGACGCCGTGCGCACCCTGGTGGCGCGCGGCCTGCGCGTGAGCGGCGACCTGATCACGGCGGTGCCGGGCCAGCCACTGGACGACGATATTCACGGCCTGCTGGCCCTGGGCGTGGGCCATGTGAGCGCCTACACCCTGACCATTGAGCCCGGCACCGAGTTCGCCCGCCGGGGCGTCACCGTGCACGAGGACGACGAGCGGCGCGGTTTCGAGCGCACCGAGGCGCTGCTGACGGCGGCCGGCTTCACCCGCTACGAGATCAGCAACTACGCCCGCCCGGGGCAGGAGTCGCAGCACAACCTCGCCTACTGGCACGGCCGCACGTACCTGGGGCTGGGGCCGGGGGGGGCGGGGCACTATCCGGCTTTGCCGGGTGGTGATGGTCGATGGTCGATGGTTGATGGAAAGGGCGCGGATGGCGGATGGCCGATGGCCGATGGCGAAGGGCAGGACAAGGCGGCGCAGGGCGCTCCACTACCCACGGCCCACACCCCACTTCCCACTGCCCACTTCCCACTTCCTACACCCCACCCCCCCCTCACCTTCCGGCGCACGAATCCGCACCTGCACGAGTGGCTGACAGGTGAGGCGGGCGAGGCCGAAGCGATCTTTCCGCACGACTACGTTACAGACGCGCTGTTTATGGGGCTGCGGCTCAGGGCGGGGCTGGATCTGGCGGACCTGTCGCGGCGCAGCGGAGTGGACGTGGCTGGGGTGTACGCGGCGCCTATTGCCGAGAACGTGGCGGGGGGGCTGCTACAACTGGAGGGCCACCAACTCCGCGCCACCCCACAGGGCTGGTGGGTGCTCAACCGCGTGGTCACCGACTTTCTGGACGCCGCGCCGGGCGGGCACTGACCAGCCGGAATTGTGAATCGGCCGCGTCCAGCTATGCGGGCAGGTGGGTGGTGGGGGCGCTAGACTGACCGCATGACGAAATCCTTTGACTACGACGTGCTTGTGATCGGTGCGGGGCCCGGCGGCTACCACGCCGCGATCCGCGCCGCGCAGCTGGGGCTGAAGGTGGCCTGCGCCGAACGTGAAGCGGTGGGTGGCGTATGCCTGAACGTGGGCTGCATTCCCACCAAGGCGCTGCTGCACGCGGGTGAGCAGATTGCCGCCGCGCGGCACGCCGCCGATTTCGGCCTGACCTTTGGCGAGCAGAAGATGGACATCGCCAAGCTCAACGGCTGGAAAGACGGCATCGTGAAGAAGTTGACCGGGGGCGTGGGCTCGCTGTTCAAGGCGAACAAGGTCACGCATCTGCAAGGGCAGGCCAGCTTCGTGGATGACCACACCGTGCAGGTGGGCGACAAGACCGTGACCGCCGGCAGCATCATCATCGCCACCGGCTCCGAGCCGGCCAAGCTGCCGGGGCTGGAGGTGGACCAGGTGCAGATCGTGGACTCCACCGGCGCCCTGGTGATGCCCGACCCCGTGCCCGCGCGGATGCTGTGCGTGGGCGGCGGCGTGATCGGCTTTGAGTTCGCGCATGTGTACACGAACATGGGCAGCAAGGTCAAAGTGATTGAATTCCTGCCCAACATCATCCCGGGCGCCGACGCCGACGCGGTGAAGGAATTTCAGAAGGCCATGAAAAAGCAGGGCATCGAGATTGCCGTGCAGACCAAGGCCAACAAGGCCGAGAAGAAAGCCGACGGCATTCACGTGGAACTGGAAGACGTGAAGACCGGCACCAAGACGGTGGAGGTCTTTGACCGCGTGCTGGTGGCCGTGGGCCGCCGCCCCCGCACCGACGGCCTGAACGCCCAGGCGGCGGGCGTGGTTGTGAACGAGCGCGGCTTTATTCCCGCTGACCGCCAGCAGCGCACGAACGTGCCGCACATCTATTCCATTGGCGACGTGGCGAGTAACCCTATGCTGGCGCACAAGGCCATGAAAGAAGGGCTGGTGGCCGCCGAGGTGATTGCCGGCAAACCCGCCGAGCAGGACGCCGTGGCGATTCCCGGCGTGGTGTACACCAGCCCCGAACTGGCCTGGGTGGGCCTGACCGAGCAGGAAGCCAAGGACAAGGGCTACGAGATTAAGACCGGCGTGTTCCCCCTGTCGGCCTCGGGCCGCGCCATGACCCTGCAACAGACCGACGGCTTCGTGAAGATGGTCGTGGAAAAAGACACCGACCTGCTGCTGGGCGTGCACATCGTGGGCCCCCACGCCAGCGACATGTTGGGCGAGGCTGGCCTGGCCCTGGAAATGGCCGCCACCGCCAGCGACATCGCCCTGACCATCCACGCCCACCCCACCCTGGGCGAAAGCGTGCTGGAAGCCGCCGAGGCGGTGCATAAGCAGGCCATTCACATCATGAACCGCTAAGGGCTCAGGCCCCCCCCGGTGGTCCCCAGGCGCTGCCCTGGGGGCTTTTTGTTGGTGAGGAGAGAAGGTCGAGACGTCGAGGCGTCGAGAGGTCGAGAAGGGGATTGCGCGCCCCCCCCTCGACCTCTTGACCCTCGACCTCTCGACCCTTCGCACCCCGCCCACGATCCAGACCAGGAGTCCCACTCCCGCCGGGGTCCCCTCGACCTCTCGACCCTTCGCACCCCGCTCCACCCCCACCGCCCCAGACCCCCTCGCAGGCCCTATGCCATCTGCCATCGACCATCCACCATCTGCCCGATCACGCCCTGATCACGCCCCGGGTGCTGAACTGCGTGCACGGAAAGACCGCAGGGCCCACGGGCGCGCAACGCCCACGCAACGCTCGGCGCCGTGTACTGAAGACCCACCCCGCCCCCTTTCGTGTCCCCCCAGGAGGAGACCACCATGCCCACCCTGTCCCGCGCCGCCCGCCCCGCCGCCGCCCTGCTGGCCCTCAGCGCCGCCCTGTTTGGGGGGGCGCAGGCCCAGAACACCGTGAACCTCTCGGGCCTGCAGCTGCAGCCCATCAAGATTGCGAACCTGGACCTGAATGTGCTGCGCGTGGCGCCCACCGTGTTTCAGCAGACGCTGCAGGCCCCGAACGTGCTGCAGCTGAACCTGCAGGACCTGCCCGCGCGCATTCAGGCCCGCGACGCCGAGATCAACCGCAGCGTGGACCTTGTCCGGAACCTGCAGGGGGCCGCCGACCTGCGCGCAGACGTGGCCCGCGCCGCCCTGGCCCTGCCCCGGGGCCTGACGGTTCCCTCCACCGTCACCCTCCGCACCGGGGAAGTCAAACCTGTGCTGCTGTACGGTCAGGACACGGTGGCCCTGAGCGTCGCCCAGGCCGAGGCCAGCGCCGCCGCCAACCGCGCCGCCATCCTGAAATCGTTCGGCCTGAGCGAGCAGAACCCGGTGCCGCGTGAATTCCTGGCACCGGAGTCGGTGCGCGCGGTGAACATCGCCCCGAATGTCCGCATCACCGTGCCCGTCGTGGACCTCGTCAAAGCCGCGCCCCCCAAGCCCTCCCAGCCCCAGGACGAACTGGGCGGCGGCTTCGTGAACAATCCCAGCGACGGTGCGTGCCGTTTTACGCCCACCAACGCCCTGTTCAGCCAGATGCGCGGCAACGCCATCAACCAGATCACCACCATCAAGGACCAGGGCGCACGCGGCACCTGCATGGCGTTTGCCTACGTTTCGGCGCTGGAAACCCTGATCGCCCGGCGCAACAAGGGGGCGTTTAACCTCAGCGAGCAGTACGCCTACTACTGGCTGCGCGGCGATGACGGCGTGCTGGGTGACGGCGCCGGCTGGGGCGATTTCAACGACATCATTGGCAAGGCGCGCATGATCCCCACCGAGGTGCGCTGGAAGTACAACCCCTCGCGCAGCCGTGTCCGCATTCCCGCCGACATCACCAAACCCATCACGGAATTCAAAAACTCCTGCCTGAACTACGCGAATCAGGCGTGCAGCGACACCACCGCGCAGGCGCAGCTGGTCTGCCAGGGCGGCACCAACAACTGCGCCTGGAAGCCGGAATGGGACATTGCGCCAAACGCCGCCTTTAACTTCCGCGCCACGCAGGGCAGCGAAGTCTGGGTGGCCCTGGCCAGCAACTTCCTGGGCAGTGGCGACGCCGCCCGCGCCTACCGCCGCGCCATGCTGCGCCAGATGATTGACCGGGGCGACCAGCTGATTCTGGGCTTCAATGTTGATCCCGCCTTTGACGCCATTGGCGCCAACGGCCTGCCGAACCTGGGCCTGATGGGCGGCAAGGTGCGCGGCGGACACGCGGTTCATGTGGTGGGGTACATCAACACCGGCATGCAGACCTACGACGCCAAGATCGGCGGTCTGGTGAGCGTGAAGCTTGCCCTGCCCACCGGGTACTTCGTGATCAAGAACTCCTGGAGCTGCGGCTTTGGCGACGGCGGCTACGCCTACCTGCCCGACGCCTTCATGGACCGGGAAGTGTACGGGGTCTACAACATTCCGAACAATGCGGTGGCCTCGGATATGGCCGGGTTCTGACACCGGGCGACTGAGGCGAGCTGGGCGCACAAGCGTCCAGCTCTGTTCGTGGGCTCTGTTCGTGGAACAGGGCCCCTGGCCCCTGCGCCGGCGCCACCAAGACACCCGTGGGGCCCCCCGGGGCCCTTCTCCCTGTTCCTCAACGGGGCTTTAGCTCGCGCCTCACCCCCGCTGCGGCCTGGGCCTATCCTGAAGGGCAATTCATTTCCCCAAGGAGCGCCCGGCATGGCCACGCACCCCCCAGGGCCAGCCGCCGCGCAGGTGGCCACCCTCACCCTGAACACCTACGCCCCCCGCGCTGTGCGGCAGGGGCTGTCGCGCATGGGGTCGGACCACGGGCAGCTGCGGCAGGTGCCGGGTCTGCACTTTTACCGCCTGCTGGGCACCGGCCAGGGCAGCGCGCTGACCCTAAGTGCCGACCTGCGGCGCTGGGCGCGCTTTGCGGTGTGGTCCTCCCTGGACGACCTTGAGGCTTTTGAAGCCAGTGCCTGGCGGGCTCAGGAACGTGCGCTGGCCGCCGAGAGCTGCACCGCCGTGCTGCGCCCGGAGCGGTGGCGGGGGCGCTGGGGCGGCGCCGAGCCTTTTGGGGGCGAGCCGGCCCGGGGGACGGACCCCGGCGGGCCGGTGGCGGTGCTCACCCGCGCGGCCATTCGGCCCACGCGGCTGGTGCGGTTCTGGCGCGCGGTGCCGGCCTCGCAGCACCAGTTGGACCGCACGCCGGGCCTGATCGCCGCTGTGGGCATGGGCGAGGTGCCGCTGCTGCATCAGGCCACCTTCAGCGTGTGGCGCAGTGCGCAGGCCATGAAGGCGTTTGCCTACGGCGGCGCGGCGCACCGCGAGGTGATGGCCCGCACCCACCGCGAAGGGTGGTACCGCGAGGAACTGTTCGCCCGCTTCGCCGTGCTGGACATTCGCGGCCCGTGGGGCGGGCGGGACTTATGGGAAGAGGCCGGGCTGGGGACGGGTGCGCTGGAAGAGTGAGGGCGCGGGGTTGAGTAGGCAAGATTGTATTGCGGTCATCCTGTTAACTTCTGATGCTGTTGGCGAATTCAGGAGAAATATTTGAACCGAGGAGTGTTTTTTGAATCAGCCACCGAGAAAACCATCGTTGTGACAGCATTGGCCAAACTCGGCAAATTTGAAATCTGATCGTTTGCAAAGCGCAAATTGGCACCTTGTCTTAGCGCTTCTCCCAATGCGGGGCTACGCTGGTAAAACGAGTAAATCTCCACAAGCCGTTGAGGCAGGGTACTGCGCCATTCCTCTGCAGGCATCAGTGCTCGCTTAATATGCTGATTAAACCTCGATTCAGACGGAACAAGATTCCAGAGTTCATTGATTGGATACGTTGCGACAGGAATGATGTGGTCAACATCATAAGCACCTAAACGAAGCTGCCTCTTCGTCCAGAAGCAGAGAAGGGTTTCTCCTTCTAAGAGGAGGAGATCAATGTGGTTCCGTTCCCAGGTGAGAGGACGTCTATTATCAGGCCTGTCAGTCAGTGCCTGATAGACGCCGCCTCGGCTGACGCCCTCCACCACCTGAGTCACGTTCTCGGTGAATAGGCTCCATTCGTGGATGCAAAGCGCGTCCACGAACATTGAGTAGAATTTGAACCCTTCCCACATACAATCTGGCACAACAATGCAAAGTTCATCTGGCCTGGCTCCAGGCAGCGGCACAACCTCTGCGGGTAGGTCTCTCAAATATCTCTGACGCGAAAAAACAGCGTATTGGTTGCTTGCCCCGCCAGAGTAAGTAATCGGCTGCTCCACACACTTCGCCACCACCCGTAGAACCTGGATGTACTTTCGCAGCATTTCCGGCCCGTACTCGCCAGCGTGGGCATTGACCTTCATTTCACTGACGAGCACAACGCCATCAGAGGGACGGTCAGACCCAAAGAGAGAGGCCCGCCAAAGCTCCCTCAATTCGGTTAGTTCCTTTCGGAAAGCGACGTCCTGCCTCAGAACGCCTGCTCGGAAAATTCTTGGCCCTTGCATAACCGGGCGCTCAGCATCCATAAACGGCCAGTAGTATCCCACCCAATATTCCGCGAGGACGCGTGTAGGAATGGCAATGCCCTGCCCTCTACCCTGTAAGGCCGCAAAGTTAAGAGCAGTGTCATTCAAAGCACGTATCAGCGCCATTTTGAACGTATTGGTCTTCTTGTCATGCCGTAGGATGCTCTGAATAAGTTTGCTGACATCCGGGAGAGCCTGCGCCATTAGGCCCTTACCTTACGGTTTGGCAATGAAAAAGGCGCGTCGGAACTCGACGCGCCTTTTTCAATCTCCCTTACTCCACCGTCACGCTCTTGGCGAGGTTGCGCGGCTTATCCACGTCCTTGCCCAGCGCGGTGGCGGTGAAGTAGGCCAGCAGCTGCATGGCAATGGCGTTCACCACCGGGCTCACCATCTCGTGGGCGCGGGGCACGTAGATCACGTCGTCGCCGTGGCGGGCATTTTCCGTGTCGCCGTCGCTGAGGAACAGGATCACCTTGCCAGCGCGGGCGCGCACCTCCTGCACGTTGGAAATGGTCTTTTCCAGCAGGCGGCTTTCGGTGGCAATCACGGCCACGGGCATATGCTCGTCAATCAGGGCGATGGGCCCGTGTTTCATCTCACCAGCGGCGTAGGCCTCGGCGTGGATGTAGCTGATCTCCTTGAGCTTCAGCGCGCCCTCAAAGGCGGTGGGGCTGTTCACGCCGCGGCCCAGGAACAGGTAATCGCGGGCCATGGCGTACTTCTCGGCCACTGCCTGGATGCGGGCCACGCGCTCGGGGGCCAGGGCTTCTTCCACCAGGCGGGGCAGTTCGCGGGCGGCGTGCAGCAGTTCGGCGCCCTGCTCGGCGCTCAGCGTTCCGCGCGCCCGGCCCAGCCACAGCGCCAGCAGCAGGAAGGCGCTGACCATGCTGGTATACGCCTTGGTGCTCGCCACGCCAATTTCCGGGCCCGCGTGGATATACAGGGTGTCGTCCAGTTCGCGGGTCATGGAACTGCCCTTGGCGTTGATCACACCCAGGGTCCGGGCGCCAAACTTCTTGGCCTCGCGCAGGGCTTCCAGGGTGTCGATGGTTTCGCCGCTCTGGCTGACCACAATCGCCAGGGTGTGCTCGGAGACCAGGGGGTCGCGGTAGCGGTATTCGCTGGCCACGTCGCACTCCACGGGAATGCGCGCGAGCTGCTCAATCAGGTATTCGCCCACCAGACCGGCATAAAAGGCGGTGCCGCAGGCAATGATCGAGATGCGCTTGAACGAGGAGGGGTCAAGGTTGATGTCCAGGTTCACCTCGCCGGTTTCGTCGTGCAGGCGGCCAATCAGGGTGTTCGTGAGGGCCTGGGGCTGCTCGTAGATTTCCTTGAGCATGTAGGTGTCGTACCCGCCCTTCTCGGCGGCCTCGGCGTCCCATTCGATGTGCTCGATGGTGCGCTGCTGCGGGGTGCCCGCCAGGTCGGTCACGCGGAAGCCGTCGTCGCTGAGCACCACCATGTCGCCGTCGTGCAGGAACACCATGTTGCGGGTGTAGGCCAGCAGGGCGGGCACGTCGCTGGCCAGGAACATCTCGCCCTCGCCCACGCCCATCACCAGGGGGCTGACCGTGCGGGCCGCCACGATCTCGCGGTGGTCCACGTGCGTCACCACGATGCCGTAGGCGCCGCGCACCTGCGAGAGGGCCGCGCGCACGGCTTCTTCGAGGTTGCCGCTGTAGGCTTCTTCAATCAGGTGGGCCAGCACTTCACTGTCGGTTTCGCTCTTGAACTCGTGGCCGCGGGCCATCAGGCCTTCTTTCAGCGAGAGGTAGTTCTCGATGATGCCGTTGTGGATGATCACAATACGGCCGTCTTCGGTGGCGTGGGGGTGGGCGTTCGTGTCGTTCGGCAGGCCGTGGGTGGCCCAGCGCGTATGCCCGATACCCAGTGTGCCGGTCAGCGGCTGGCCTTCGAGCAGGGTGCTTAAGTTGGCCAGCTTGCCGGCCTTTTTCTTCACGTCAATGCGCTCGCCGCTGCACACGGCGATGCCGGCGCTGTCGTAGCCCCGGTATTCCAGCTTGGCGAGGCCTGAGATCAGCACGTCCTGGGCCTGACGGGGGCCAATGTATCCAACAATTCCGCACATAGGGGCTCCTTGTGGCGGCCAGAGGGCTGGTGGCACATGCAGAGGGGCAAAGGCCCAAACAGCCATTCGCCATCTGCCATTGGCCACTCGCCAACCGCACGCCGTACCGGTGTCTGGATTGTGCATGCTTCTGGGCTTTGTCCCTGTGTTGCCACGGGGGTTATGGCCGCAGATTCGCGCCCCCAAAGAAAGGGGGCACCGGGTAGGCTCGCACGCCAAAGAACCTGGAGGCATCCGCAGATCGTTTCGCTAACCTCCACCTCGTCTCCCCCGCTGCCGGGGGCCTTGCGCTGCCCTGTGTTGGTGTGGACCGGACACCAAACGGTCCGCCCGGCAGCATAGCACCCCCCTACCTAGCCTCATGTGAGTACAGCACTCATGACTATGCCGGCCCAAGACCCGGTCATTTCGCCTTCATCTGCGCAGCGGGGCACTTGCTAGGATGGGGGCGCGAACGCCGGGGGGGCACCGCTCCCCGCCACCACAACCCGAAATCAAGGTAAAGACCATGCCCACCTATCTCTACAAGAACACCCAGACCGGCGAGATCTACGAACTGCAGCAGCGCATGCGCGACGAGCCCTACACCGCGCACCCCGATACGGGCGCGCCGATCAAGCGCGTGCTGGCCCGGCCCGGCATTGCCTTTAAGGGCAGCGGCTTTTATGTCACCGATTCGCGCCCCAAAGAGGGCAGCGGGGGCGGGGGCGAGTGATCTGGGCCCTGGACGCCACATGAAGACGGCGCGCCTGCTGGGGCTGGCGGCGCTGGTGGCTGGGGGGCTGGGCGGGGCCTACCTGAGCGGCACTGTGACCGCCCAGCGCAGCCTGGTCACCACCGACGAGATCAACACGGTGGAGGTGGTGCAAAAGGCCATGCAGGCCGTGGTGCGCGTGGACAACCGCCTGCAAAGAGAGCGGCTGCAGCCCGGCGACCTGCCCACCGAGACCGGCACCGGCTTTTTCTACAAAAAAGACCTGATCGTCACCAACTACCATGTGGTGCAGTACCAAGAAGCCATCACGGTGACGCTGTTCAACGGGCGCCGGGTGCCGGCCAAGCTGGAAGGCATTGACCCCGGCATTGACATCGCCATTCTGCGCGTGACCGGGGTCACGGCGCCCGCCACCCTGAGTTTCGGCTCCAGTGCCCGCCTGATTCCCGGGCAGAAGCTGATCACCATTGGCACGCCGCTGCGGATTGCCAACTTTGTGGGCACCGGCGTGTTCAGCGTGGCGGCCAGCGCCCGTGACGTGCCCCGGCAGGACCAGCTGGCCGACGAGGTGGGGCAGTACCTCGCCACCACGGCCAACATTCAGCAGGGCAGCAGCGGCGGCCCCGTTCTCGATTCGCGCGGCCTGGTGGTGGGCGTGGCGGACGCCAATGCCGCCGCCAACCAGCTGGTGCCCGGCGTGATCGGCATTGCCCTGCCCGGCGATCTGGTGCGCCAGAGCCTGGACGACCTGGAAAAAATTGGGGTCCCGCAGCGCGGCACCCTGGGCGCCACCCTGGTGGACCTGGACAACCTGGACCCCGCCCTGCGCCAGCTGGCGGGCCTGAGCAGCTCCGAAGGCGCGCTGGTGGACCAGGTGGCAGCGGGCTCGGCGGCGGCGCGCGCGGGCCTGCGCGGCAGCCTGCGCAACAACCGCGACCAGCTGCTGGCCCCCCTGGGCGACGTGATCGTGGCGGTGGACGGCCAGCGCGTGCGCGACTCGTTCGACGTGATCCGCTTCGTGGCCGCCAAGCGCCCGGGGCAGACGGTCACCCTGACCGTGTGGCGCAACAAGAAACAGGTGCCAGTGAAGGTGACCCTCCTCAAGCGCACCCTGCGCTGAGCCCAGCACTTCCCCCTCAGAGGCGGCCACGCAATGGCCGCCTTTTTTCATGCATGCAGCGGATGGAGGACGGAACCCGGGCTGTTGTGGCGAGACCCCGTCTCTGGCCGCAAGCAGGAGCCTGAAAAACGGCGACGTGGGGCCAGCAAACGCGCCTTGAGTGCACCCCCACCCCGCTGGAGCACCGAAGCAAAGACCGCCAGAATCAGCCCGCAGGAGGCGCTGCCCAGAGCCAGACTGCCCCCTTCCACGCCCCCCTCTGGCAAACCCGGCATCAAAGTGATATCACTTTGATAGGGGTTCTCCCCGGAGGTCTGCCTATGAATGAACTGCAACATGCCCCCACGCCTGCCGCCCAGGGCGGCGTTTCTCCCCGCAGCGGGGTGGCCAGCGTGGAACGGCCCGCCTTCGGGCTTCCGGGGGTGCCCATGTTCCTGCTGTGGCTGCTGGGGGCCGGGGCGGCGGCGGTGCTGCTGGGCCGCTTGCCGCTGCCGGGCGTGCTGCTGGGCGCGGCGCTGCTGTTCGCGCTGGCGGGGTTTTTCATCGTGCAGCCCAATCAGGCCATGAACCTCACCCTGTTCGGGCGCTACGTGGGCACCGAGCGGCGCAACGGCCTGTACTGGACCAACCCGCTGACGGTGCGCAGGGGCGTGAGCCTGCGGATTCGCAACTTCAACAGCGAGCGGCTGAAGGTGAACGACGCGGGCGGCAGCCCCATCGAGATTGCGGCCGTGATCGTGTGGCGGGTGGTGGACACCGCGCGGGCGGTCTTTGATGTCGAGGACTACTCGCAGTTTGTGGCGATTCAGGCCGAAACCGCGCTGCGCCACCTCGCCAGCCAGTACCCCTACGACGCCTACGAGGACGGCCGCATGAGCCTGCGCGCCCACGCCGACGAGGTGGCCGAGGCCCTGGGAGGCGAGCTGGCCGCCCGGTTGCGCCACGCTGGGGTGGAGGTGCTGGAAGCGCGGCTGTCGCACCTGGCCTACTCGCCGGAAATTGCCGGGGCCATGCTGCAGCGCCAGCAGGCGGGCGCCGTGATCGCCGCGCGGGCCCAGATTGTGCAGGGCGCGGTCGGCATGGTGGAAATGGCGCTGCGCCAGCTCTCGGAGCAGGACATCGTGACGCTGGACGAGGAACGCAAGGCCCAGATGGTCAGTAACCTGCTGGTGGTGCTGACCAGCGAGCGCGGCACGCAGCCGGTGGTGAACGCCGGCAGCCTGTACTAGTGGCGCGCAAGAACTTTCCCCTGCGCATCAGCCCCGAGCTGTACGCCGCCCTGGAACGCTGGGCCGCCGACGACCTGCGCAGCGTGAACGCCCAGATGGAGTACCTGCTGACCCGCGCGGCGCGCGACGCTGGCCGCCTGAAGCCCCCCGACCCGCCCAGAGAAAAGCCTGGAGACGAGCCCAAAGACGAGTAAAGCAGTGCCCCCGCCCGTGGCCCTCACGCGGCGGGGGCGCGGCCTTCCCTCCCCCCGCCCCACCCCCGCTGTCAAGGCCCTTCATCCACCCTTCACCTGGGCGGCGGACGCTATGCTCTGGCCTGTCATGTACGTTGTTGTCGAAGGCCCCATCGGGGTGGGAAAAACGAGCCTCGCCGGGCGCCTGGCCGCGCGGTACGGCGCCGAACTGAACCTGGAAGTGGTGGAGGAAAATCCCTTTCTGGCGAAGTTCTATCGCCAGCCCGAGGCCTACGCTTTTCAGGTGCAGGCGTTCTTTCTGCTCTCGCGCTTCAAGCAGCTCTCGGCGCTGTGGCAGCCGGGGCTCTACCGCGACTCGGTGGTCAGCGACTACCTGTTCGACAAGGATTTCATCTTTGCGGCCATGAACCTGAAAGACGCCGAATTTGCGCTGTACGAGGACCTGTACGCCCACCTCTCGCCCCGGCTGCCCACCCCGGACCTCGTGGTGTACCTGCGCGCCGACACGGGCGAACTGCTGCGCCGCATCGCCTTGCGCGGGCGCCCCTTTGAACAGGACATGAAAGCCGAGTACCTGGCCGACCTGACGGGGCGCTACGACGAGTATTTCCGCACCTACCCCCACCCGCTGCTGACCATTGACGCCGCCGGGCTGGATTTCGTGAACAATCCCGAGGACGAGGCGCGCATTCTGACCCGTATTGACGAGGCCCTGCGCGCCGGGCAGGCGGCGGACTGATGAACAGGGAGCCGTGCGCGGTACGCGGGCCGCAGGAAACCCACGCCTGTCCCACGCCCCGCTTTCCGTCTCCCGCCTCCCCGCGCGGAGCGCGCTGATGTACCTCGCCATTTCCGGGAACATCGGCAGCGGCAAGAGCACGCTGACACGCATGCTGGCGGGGCGCTACGGGCTGCGGCCGGTGTACGAGCCGTATGCCGAGAACCCTTACCTGGAAGACTTTTACCGGGACATGCGGCGCTACTCCTTTCACTCGCAGGTGTACTTTCTGTCGCGCCGCTTAGAGCAGCACCTGAATCTGGTGACGGGCGCGCGGTACGTGATTCAGGACCGCACGGTGTTTGAAGACGCCAACATCTTTGCGCGCAACCTCTTTGAAAGCGGCCACATGGAGGCGCGCGACTGGGCCACCTACTGCGGGCTGTACGAGGGCGTGCGGCCGGCGCTGCGCGTGCCGGACCTTCTGATTCACATTGACGCCTCGCTGCCCACCCTGAAAAAACGCATCGCCCAGCGCGGGCGCACCTACGAGCAGGACATCCCGGACGACTACCTGGGGGGCCTCAGCCGCCTGTACGACAGCTGGGTGGCGGGCTTTGACGCCTGCCCCGTGGTGCGCGTGCCCGGCGACCAGCTGGATTTCGTGGCTGATGGGCAGGCCTTTGAATGGGTGTGCGCGCGGGTGCAGGCCCACGGCTTTGGCCTGCCGCTGCTGCGCTGAGGCGGGTGGGGCCCGGTGCCGGTCGTGGCGCGCTACCCTGGGCGCATGACCCGCCTCGCCCGGTGCCTGCCCCTGCTGGGCCTGCTGGCTGCGGCCTGGAGCGCGGCGCAGCCCCGGGGCGCGGCCACGCCGGCCCCCTGCCCCGAGAGCTGGAATGCCCTGAACCCGGCCACCCTGCGCGCCGCGCGCGTCACTGCGGTGCGGGCGGTCCTGACTGACGCGCGCGGCACGCCGGTGCCCCTGGGCCTGGGCAGCGGCGAACTGGTGCTGCAGGGCCCGGCGGTGGCTGGACAGCGCTGCACCTACGTGCCCGGCGAGGCGGGCCGCAGCGGCACCCTGAAGGCGGGCGACACCGAGCCCCTGCCCCTCCCTGCCGCGCTGGACACTGGCACCTGGGAGCGCGACGCCAACGCGGGGCTGACCCTGAAGGCGAGGGACGCCTCGGGGGCGCTGGTGCTGACGGGCAGCGCGGTGTTTCCCACGGCGGGCGGCAGCGTGAACGTGGGCCACCTGAACGGCCCACTGCGCCGCGCCGATTCACCCCGGCGCTGGCTGTATGCCGACGGCGACTGCGCGCTGACCCTGTGGCCGCTGGGCCCGTGGCTGCTGGTGCAGGACAACCAGAAATGCGGCGGCCTGAACGTGACCTTCGCCGGGCTGTACCGCCATGTACGGTAAGGACGGAAGCCCGGACATGTAATTTCTACTTCGCTTGAACCGTGCCAACAACGGTTTAACCCGAGCCGAGCGAGGGGGAAAAACCCGTCCCTGGGAAAGGAAGGATCGAACCGGCGGTGTCCCGACTCGATCACGGCTTGAACGGAAACCGTGTCAGACGGGACTTAATGGATGCCACACCCGGCCGAGCCACTCGGTGGCCCCCTCACCCTTCCGTCGCTGCGCTCCTCCCTCCCTCTCCCACGAACGCCTGATGTGAAATGAGAGTTGGGACGGACTCAAAGCGGTAGGAAGAAGCTGTGAGACACCTTCCTGACGCCGAGACCGTCCTGACGACACTGTACTGCCTGGTCGATGACACCTTGCGCGACTGCCCTCAAGCGCGTTCCCGGCGGCCCGGTCCAGCGTGGCGACTGAGCGACAGTGAGGTGCTGACCCTGGGCATCCTGGGACAATCCCTGCCGCAGCTGAGCGAGCGGGCCTTCCTGTGCTATGTGCGCCATCGGTTTCCAGGGGCGTTCCCCCGATTGCCGGAGCAGTCAGGGTATAACCGGCATCTGCGCGACCTCTGGGGCGTGTGGGCGTGACTGGGTCCGGCGCTGGCCCGGAGGGCCAGGACCGTGCCTGCACTGGAAGATGCGCCGCTGTACCAAGCGGTGGATGGCACGGGCGTGTCGTTGCTGAGCAAGGTGCGGGGCACCGCTGGGCGGGTGTATGGCGATGGGGCCGCTATCGGGAAAGGCGGCGTGGACCGGCGGTTTTTCTATGGGGTGAAACTGGTGGCCCTGGTCAGTGACCAGGGCCTCATCCACGGGTTTATCAGCGGTCCCGCCAACACGGAAGAACGCTTTTTGCTCGAAGGGTTGTTGCGTTGGCGCGCCGACCCACTGGCGGAGCCACCCACAGGTGAGGCGCTCACCGCACTGCTGGGCCCGTCGCATCGCCACAGGGGACAGCGCAAAGGCCCCAGTGGCCCACTGGGGCCTCGGTACGCCGCCGGGCAAGCGACTGAGCCCATCGTCATCCTGGCGGATGACGGCTATGCGGGACAGGCCTGGCAGACTCATTGGCACGAGGCCTTCGACGTACGTGTCGTGACCCAAAGACACGCCAGACACCAAAGGTTGGGACGGTGGTTGGCCGGCAAACGGCAGGTGGTCGAGTCGGCCTTCAGCCGACTCCACGACTGGTTTGCCTTGGAACGTCCCCGCACCAAATCGCTGCTGGGCTGGTGGGTGCGCCTGAGTGCCAAAGTGGCCGCCCACAACGCCTGGATCATCCTCAACGCGCTCTGGGATCGGCCGTTGGGCGCCAAGTGGGACCTCCTCGCCCTCCCCTGACCCTCATTTCACATCAGGCGTCACCAGGGGAGAGGGGAACACGGCAAGCGATCGGGGGAGAAGCACGTCACTTGAGAACAGATGCCATGAAGATGATGTGTGTTCTCGACCCTCTCCCGCGAGGGGTGAGGGGATGCTTTGGTCAACCGCTCCAGGCCCGGCTAAGTCTGCCCCATCACAGCGCTGGGTCCCAGAGTGCCGCTGACCGCTACGGCAACGGCGGCCCTTTGCCTACCCCGCCACGGCGGCCAGTTCGGGGGGCACCTCGCCCAGCGCGGCGTGAAACAGCGTCTGCACGCGGCGCAGGGTGTGGGCGTGGGCCTCGTGGTCGCCCAGGCGCGCAAAGGTGTCCAGCAGGGCGCGGGTGGCGTCCAGATCCAGGGGATCGTGGGCCAGCAGGCGGCGCAGGTGCGGCAGGCCGCCCTGGGGGTCGCGGTAGGTCAGGCGCAGCACCGCCGCGCGCCAGCGGGCGTGCAGGGTGTCACGCAGCTCGGCGGCGGCGGGCAGGTCCACATCGTTCAGGAAAGGGCCAGTGTAGGCGGCGGCGGCCTGGGCATCCTGGCCCGCCTGCAGCGCCGCCAGGAACTCGTCCAGGTCGGCCTGCACGCCTGAAAGCACGTAGCCCTGGGGGGTATGGGTCAGCGTGGCGGCGCCTGCCAGCGCCTCGCGCAGCCGGGTGCGGGTCTTGCGGAAGTTGGCCTCGGCGCTGGTCTCGTCGGCGTCGGGCCACAGGGCCAGGGCCAGGGCGTCGCGGCCCAGAGCTGGGGGCGCGCCGCCGTAGTGGGCACACACCAGCAGGGCCAGCAGTTCCTTGACCTTGCGCGCCCGCCAGGGGCGCGCGCCGCCGGGCTGGTCCACACCCACATTGCCCAGCAGCCGCAGCCGGGCGCGGGGGGCCTGGGCGGGGCCCGGCGCGGGGGCCGTGTCCAGCAGGGCCACCTGGGCCGGAAAGCAGGCGCGCACGAACTGCAGGTGGCCCTGGCCGTCCACCGCCTGCAGCGCGGCCAGCCCGGCGTGCCAGTCGGCGGCGGCGTCCCCGTGCTGTTCTGCGGGGCACTGCGCCCGCCACACCGCGCGGGTAAGGAGCAGTTCGCCCAGCACGCTGCGGTGCTGCGCAGCCTGGGCCAGCGTGAGGGCCTGGGCGAGGTCCGGGCCCGCCGCCTCCGGCTCACCGCGCCGCAGGTGCGCCTGGGCGCGGATCAGGGCGGCGCGGGCCTGGAGGCCGGCCCCGTCGTCCGGGCGCAGGCGGGCCACCTCGCGCAGGGCCCCCTCTGGCTCGCCCAGCAGCAGGTACACGCGGGCGCGCGAATTGGGGTGTTCAGGGTAAAAGTCGTGGTCCGGCTGGGCCAGTTCGGCGCGGGCCTCGTCCAGGCGACCCAGCAGGGCCAGGGCCTCGGCAAAGTCGCTGGGGTTGGCCGCCCCCACGCTGGGCCACGCGGCGTACGAGCGCCGCATGAGGGCCAGGGCCTGTTCGGGGTCGCCGCGCCACAGCCGGCAGATGCCCAGGTTCCACAACAGGGCGCCCTCTACCCGCGCGTTGCCGCTGGCCACGGCGCGGTGCAGCTGGCGCCACGTACTGGCCTCGGCGGCCGGGTAGTCACCCTGCATCAGCGCCAGATAGGCGAGGTTGCCCTCCACAACCATCAGGCTGGCCACATGGCCCTGGCGCACAAGCAGTTTGTGGGCGGCGCGCAGGTGGGTTTCGGCCTCGGCCCACAGCGACATGTGAATGGCGCTGCCCCCCAGCGAACTCAGGGTGCGCCACGCGCGCTCGGCCGCTGCCCCGGACAGCGCGGGAACGGCGGGCAGCAGCGCGGCTGCCTCGCGGCCCAGGTGCAGGCACAGGTGGTAGTCGCCCCGGCGCTGGTACAGGCGCGCCAGGATATCCAGCAGCCCCATGCGCCGCAGAGGGTCGTGGGCCACGCCCAGGGCCGCGCGCAGGCCGGCTTCGGCCTCGTCCAGGTCGCCCTGGTTGAGCAGGGTGCGGTACAGCACGTCTTCCAGTTGCAGGTGGGCGCGCCCGTTGTGGTCTTCGGGGGCCAGCCGTTCCAGGCCCAGCCGCGCCGCCGCCAGGGCCTGGGGCAGCTGGCCCAGTTCGGCCAGCGCCTGGGCGCGGAAAGCCAGCGGCGCCAGTGGCAGGGCGGCCGGGTCGTCCTCCGTGGCGGCCAGCACCGCCTGCCACTCGCCCAGGGCGTCCAGGGCGGCCACCAGCGCGGCCTGGGCGGCGGGGTGGTCTGGTGCCTCGTCCAGCAGGGCGCGGGCTTCGGCCACCACGTCGTGGGGGGCGGCGCGCGCCTGGGCCAGCGCCAGGGCCTGTTCGGTCAGGGCGCGGGCTTCGGGCAGCCCGGCGTGCCGGGCGTGGCGGGCGCGGGCCAGCGGGTCCAGGCCCGGCACCTGGGCGGCGCGGGCGTGCAGGCCCTCCAGCTCGGCCCAGTCCAGCTCGGCGCGCACCAGCGGCGGGTAGAGGGGATGGGCGCAGATATAGCCGGCCGCCTCCGGGTGCAGGCGCACCAGTCCCCGGTGCAGCAGCCAGTCGCGGGCCTGGGCAAAGGGCCCCTCGCCCAGCCCCGCCACCCGGCGCCAGACCGCCGGGGGCGTGGGGGCGTCCAGCACCGCCAGGGCGCTCAGGGCGGCCCAGGGGGGGCGCGCGGCCTGCACCGGGCGCAGCCGCTCGCGCAGCACCGCTTCCAGCGACGCAGGCAGCGACCCGGCGGGCGGCGGCGTGAACTGCCAGTGGTGCTCGGCGCGCTGCAGGGCGCCGCGTTCACGCAGCACCCGCAGCAGTTCGGCGCTGCGCAGGGGGTGGCCCTCGGCGTGGGCCAGCAGCCACGCGCCCAGTTCGGGCGGGGCGGGCCCGCCCAGCACCGCGCGCAGCAGGGCGTCGATCCCAGCGGCGTCCAGGGGCGCCAGCGCGAGGTGCTGCACGCTGCTGGCCTCGGCGGCGCGGGCCAGCTGGGCGCTGCGGCCCAGGTCCTCCACCGTGCGCGCGGCGTCCGGATGCTCGGGCAGCGGGCGGGTGGTGAGCAGCAGCAGGGCCGGGGCGCTGTCCAGCACCAGCCGGGTCCACAGGGTGTTCAGCAGGGCGCGGGCTTCGGGGGGCTGGTCGTGCAGGTCTTCAGCGATCAGCAGCAGGGGCCGCGCCCGCCCCAGAGCGCCCGACACCGCGCGCGCCAGGGTGGCGGCCGGGTCGCTGGGCCCGGCCGGGGGCGGCAACACGGCGGGCCAGGGGTGGTCCAGGTGCGGGCGGGCCGCCGCGATCAGGGCCGGGTCGCGCGAGCTCAGCAGTTCAGGCAGGGCGCGCAGCAGCGGCGCCACCAGCGCAGGCGGGGTCGCCAACGCGGCGGCGGCCTGCGGGTTGCGCGCGGCGTGATCCTGCAAGGCGCGCGCCAGATGGCTTTTGCCCAGGCCCGCCGCGCCCGACAGCACCACCAGGGCCGGCCCCCCGCCCGCACATACCCCCGCCCAGGCCGCCTGCAGCTGGGCCAGGGTGTGGGGATGAATGGGGTCAGACAAGGTGTGGTGGGCCTCCTGCCGCCCAGTGTGCCGCAGGTCAGCACAGGGCCACAAGCGGCCATCAGGGGCCCCGGTCCCCCAAGAACGGCACCGTGTACACCACCGCTCGGACAATTTGGGCCGTTCGTGTAGAGCGGCCCGACGAGCACGCTGTTGCTCTCCTCTCCCCTCGCGGGGGATTCATGGAGATGCGAAGCAGAGGAGGTGAGCGGGCCCAGCGGCTCCGACGACGTTTCCCTCATGGCCTGCTCGCCTCGCTTAAAAACGGTCCGAACGATGGTTGAACAAGGGCTCGGCCAGTGGTCAAGGCGGCTGCGGTGGCCGTGACGAAAAGATCGTGTGGGGCGCCTGACCTGCTTCTCTCCTCGGGCGCGCAGTTCTGCGGATTCCTGGCAAGAGCAGAAGAAAAAGCAGCGGGGTTGCCGGGGGCTCTCTGCAGCATGTAGACGGCGACAGTGGCGCATCTCAGGCGCTGGGCACCCCTCCAGACCACGCCCTCTGGCCCTGCCGCCACCGCCTTTCCGTATCATGCGCCCCATGCGCCTTGCCGAGCTGGCCGCTGCCCTGCACCTGAGTGCCCCCGACGCCAACCCCGAGGTCACCGGGGTGACCCACAACGCCGACTGGGTGCAGCCGGGGTTCGCGTTCGTGGCTATTCGCGGCGCGCGCTTTGACGGGCACAGTTTTCTGGCACAGGTGGCCCAGGCGGGCGCGGTGGCGGTGCTGGGCGAGGGGCTGCCCGAAGGCGTTGCCTCGCCCCTGCCCTACCTGACGGTGCCGGGCGCCCGCGCCGCCCTGGCCGACGCCGCCGCCGCCCTGGCCGGGCACCCCAGCCAGGGCCTGCGCGTGGTGGGGGTCACCGGCACCGACGGCAAGACCACCACCAGCTGGCTCACCCGCCACCTGCTGCGCGCCGCTGGCCTGCGCACCGGCCTGCTGAGCACCGCTGGCTACGAGCTGCCGGACGGCGAACTGCGCCATTTCCCCGCGCACTTCACCACCCCCGAGGCGCCGCAGGTGCAGGCCACCCTGGCCGAGATGATCGCAGCGGGCGCACAGGCCGCCGTGCTGGAAGCCAGCAGCCACGCCCTGGCCCTGGACCGGGTGCGCGGCGTGGCGTGGTCGGCGGCCATCTGGACCCACCTGAGCCCCGAACACCTGGACTTTCACGGCACCATGGACCGCTACTTTGCCGACAAGCGGCGCCTGATCGAGCGTTCGCCCTTCGCGGTGCTGAACGTGGACGACCCCTGGACCGCCCAGCTGCGCGGCGTGGCCCCCCAGGAAACCACCTATTCCGCCGAAGGCCAACACGCCGACTGGCGCGCCGGGGGCGTTGAAGAGCGCTCCACCGGCCTGCACTTTCATGTGGTCTCGCCGCTGGGCGAGTTCGACGCCCAGTTGCCCATGATCGGCCGCTTTAACGTGGCCAACGCCCTGGCGGCGATGGCGGCGGCGGCGCACCTGGGGGCGGGTGTGGCGCAGCTGCGCGCCGGGCTGGCCACCTTTGCCGGGGTGCCCGGCCGCATGCAGCTGGTGCCTGACCCACAGGGGCGGCGGGTGATCGTGGACTTTGCCCACACGCCCCCCAGCCTGGACAAGGCCCTGAGCACCCTGCGCGCCACCACGCCGGGGCGGCTGCTGGTGGTGATCGGGTCGGCGGGCGGCCCGCGCGACCCGGGTAAGCGCGCGCCGCTGGGCGAGGTCGCCACCCGGCTGGCCGACCACGCCTTTTTCACGGAAGAAGACTGCCGCGACACCCCGCTGGACGAGATTCTGGACGAGATGGAACGGGGCGCGCGGGACGCGGGGCGCACGAATTTCACCCGCGTTCCGGACCGCCGCGAGGCCATCCGGGCGGCGATTGCCGGGGCCCGGCCCGGCGACACCGTGCTGCTGGCGGGCAAGGGCCCCGAAGACACGCTGGAACGCGCCGCCGAGACCCTCCCCTGGAACGAAACCGCCGAGGCCGAAGCCGCGCTGCGGGTCTAGGCGCCACATCAAGACGAACGCTGACCGCCACTGTCTGCTGTAACCCATGCAGCCCATAACGACTCCCAGAGCCACCCAGGGGTTGACCCTCAATGCCTCTGGGGCAACCCAAGTGCGTGTTTGGCACAGACAGCGTCGTAGGCAGCATTGAGGGTTCCCCTTCTGGCCCCAGGGCTCAGCGGGCCATCATAGAGTGCGCTTATGGCGTCTGAGCGCTCGACTCACTGGGGCCCTCAAACTCGGCATCCCCTTGCTCACACCGAATGGTGGAATCGTATGCCCAGGCTGTTCTCCGCTCCCAGTCAGTGGACAACGATCCTGCAGTGGACGCTTGATGTGCCGCAGGCGAGCCAGTTGGGGGAGGTCTGGGTGGACGTGTGGCGCCATCCAGAGCTGAGAGGGGTCTGGTCTCAGGGGCTTTTGGAGCAGGGGGTCGATGACCGGCAGGAGCCTGACCGAACGACCTGGAATTGGAGTGCCAAGACGGAAATCTACCGAGGTGCCACGCTGGGCGTGGGCTCTGAAGCCGTGGAGTGCGCCAGTTGGGTTGAGCCTACAGAAGTGGGGTACCGGTTCTGCTTCGCCGTGCCCATGACCCCTCTGAGTGCGGGGATGCCTGAGGCGAAGAGGGCCACGCTTGAGGCCTGGATGGAAACCTTTGCTGTGCTGAGCGAAACCCATCCTGGAACCATCTGGCGAGGCGTGCAGTCAACCTTATGGCAGCACCGAACCGAATTCAGTCTTGATCCACGGGCCTGGACGGAGGGCACAGAGCAGACCCAGGCGCTGCGGTCATGCCTCACGTTCTCAGAGGCACTCTGTCCTGCAATGGATGGTCTGACAGTAGACCTTCCTTCCGGTCTACAGACTGCCCAGGCGGTGTTCGAGCGCTATGGCGCGTGTATTTATGATGGGCAGCGTCAGCACCTGAATCCGATTTTTGAGGACAGTTCGTATTTCGGGAGGAATTTCAATGCCTTCTGGGATTGTTTACGGTGTGTATACCCAAACGTGCTGACCCACCTGCGTGTTAATCATCATGGTGTGACACAGGTCACTCCAGACGAGCGCGTCATGTATCTGGGCGTCCTCCTTGACCTTGCGGCGGAACTTCGGATGAAAGGGTTGGGCACGCTGGAGGTGGTGTTTCACCCCTCAATGCGTGACGTGGTGGAACAAGATTTACTACAACTAGAAAAGCAGCGGGTCTGGCGGGCCTTTGAGTTCTGGGGACCTGATGACATCGCGTAACCCGAGGAAACCCTCGGAACAGGCAACCTTTTCCTGAATCAGCCCAGGAGCCCCTTCTCTCTCCCGGCATCTGCCGACAACGACCAGAAGGCGGCGTGGTATGACAGCCCCATGCGCCGCCTGACCCTCACCTTGCTGCTGGCCCTGCCCGGCGCGGCCCTGCTCCCTGCCGCCCTGGCCGCCCCCAGTTCGTACACCCTGCCGCTGAACCTCTCGGCCATCAAGAACCAGGAACTGCTGCGTTCGGACCCCGAGGTGGGCACCAGCGGTCTGAGCCCCGCCCAGCGCGCGGCCCTGAGCAAGAACGGCTTCGTGATCGCGCCCGCCACCTGGGCGCACTTCGACGGCGTGTACGAGGCCACGCGCTACCTGAACCAGCCGGTGTTCGTGACCACCGACTCCATGCTGCACGCCTACCACCTCGTGTTCAGCAAGCTGCTGCGCGACCTGGAACGCGAGGCCCTGTCGCCCGCCCTGCGCCGCATGACCGCGCTGCTGGTCGCGGATGCCCGGCGCCAGCACGCCGCCCTGAAGGGCACGGCCCTGGAAGGCGACGCCCGGCGCGCCCTGGCTTACCTGGCGGTGGCGCAGGAACTGATAGACCCGGCCACCACCCCCCCGGCCGAGGTGGCGGCCCTGGTGGCCCAGGAGGTGCGGCTGATTGACGCCCACCAGGGCCAAGCCACGTCGCCCATCTTTGCCGCCACCAATCTGGAAGAGGATTACTCGCAGTACGTGCCGCGCGGCCACTACACCCGCAGCGACGCCCTGAAGCGCTATTTCCGCACCATGATGTGGCTGGGCCGCCTGAACCTGCGCGTGAAAAGCCCCGGCGAAACCCGCGTGGCCGCGCTGCTCACCAACCTGATCAGCGGCAACCCCGAGGCCCAGAAGCTCTGGGCGCGCATCTACGATCCCACCGCCCTCCTGATTGGCCGCAGCGACGACCTGGATTACCGCCAGTACGCCGACGCCCTGAAGGCCGCCACGGGCGGGCAGGTGCGCCGGCTGGCGGACCCGGCGGTGCTGAGCACCTTCCAGGCGGCGCTGGCCAAGCTGCCCCCGCCGCAGGTGAACAGCCTGTTCACCGTGGTCCGGCCTGGCGAGGGCCGCGAGGCGCGCGAGCGCGACACCCTGGGCTTCCGCCTGATGGGCCAGCGCTTCACCCTGGACGGCGCGGCCTTTCAGCGGCTGGTGTACCGCGAGGTGGGCACCCAGGGCCAGGAACGCTGGCTGCCGCGCGGCCTGGACCTGCTGGCGGCCCTGGGCAGCGACGCCGCGCTGAACGAACTACGCCGCTCGGGCGAGGACCGCTACGCCAACTACCTGCCGCAGATGGCCAAGGTGCGCGCCAGCTTTGCCGCCCTAAAAGAAGCCGACTGGACCGCCAACGTGTACAGCGGCTGGCTGTACGCCCTGCAGCCGCTGGCCCGGCCCGCCGCGCGCGACGCCCGCTACCCGGCCTTTATGCGCACGGCGGCCTGGACCCGCAAGGAGATGCTCACCGCCCTGGGCTCGTGGACCGAACTGCGCCACGACACCATCCTGTACGCCAAACAGACGATGGCCGAGATGGGCGGCGGCGCCGAGCCCCAGCCCGCGCGCGGCTACGTGGAGCCCAATGCGGCGGTGTGGACCCGGCTGCTGACCCTGGAGGCGCTGACCCGCCGGGTGCTGGTCGGCCAGGGTGTGCTGTCGGCCCGCACCAAGCAGAACCTGGATGAACTGCGCTCCATGCTGACGTTCCTGAACATGGCGACCACCCGGCAGCTGGCCGGGCAGGCCCTGAGCGCCGACGACTACGAGCGGCTGCACCTGTACGGCGGCTGGCTGGAGCAGATGAAACTGGCCAGCGCTGACCCCCAGGACGGCGAGAACGCCAGCGAGTTCGACGACAACGACATGGCGGCCGTGGTGGCCGATGTCGCCACGGGCAACGGCCGGGCGCTGGAACAGGCCACCGGCTATATCCACGAGCTGTACGCGGTGGTGCCCGATGGCCGGGGCGGCCTGCAGGTGGCGCGCGGCGGCGTGTACAGCCAGTACGAATTCACGGTGCCGGCTGGCAGCCGCCTGACCAACGAGACGTGGCGCGCCCAGCTGCGCAGCGGCAAGGTGCCGCCCCTGCACCCGTGGCTGAGCGGCATTGTGGTGAAGTGAGACGGTTTCCGAACCATTCCATCAGACGTTCTGGAATGTCTCCAACCGGAGGGCCTCGCAGAGCGGCGCAGCACAGAAGAAATATGGATTTCCGGGAATTGAACCTGGAAGGCTCCGCAGGAGAGGAACAGCCCGTTCTGTTCTGGCTGTTCCGGCAATGGACGGCAGGCCGTTTGAGCGCGGGGCAGGCCAGAACGCCGTGAACGTGCGCATCCTCTGGCCGGGAGGGGTCGGCCTGCTGCTGTTCGCGCTGGGCGCCCTGCTGGTGTCGGGTGGGCGGGACAGGGCCCCGGCGGGTCCGGTGCTGGCAGTGGCGGGCGACGTGAGCCTCGCGCGTGGGGTGGCGGCAGCCAATGCCAGCGACTGGCCCGCCGCGCTGGCGGGGGTGGCCCCGGCCCTGCGCGCCGAGGCCACCGCCGCCAATCTGGAATCCCCTCTGACGACTACCCCGCGCCAGACCCCGGGCATTGACCTGCGCGCGCCGCCAGCGGGGGTGGCCGCGCTGGCCCCCTTCACCCACCTGGGCACCGAGAATAACCATGCCCGCGACGGTGGGCCGGCCGGGCAGACACAGTCGCAGGCCGCCCTGCGCGCCGCCGGGGTGGTGCCCGTGACCCGCACACCCACCCTGAGCCGCGTGGGCGGCGAACACGTGGCCTTTGTGGCCTACCTGGACGACGGGCGCACGCCGCCCCCCCTGGCGGCCATCCGGGCGGCGGCGGCGCAGGGGGCGTGGGTGGTGGTGCTGCCGCACTGGGGCGAGGAATACGGCCTGACCACGGCCCGGCAGCGCGCGCAGGCCCGCTCACTCGTGGCGGCGGGGGCCACCCTCGTGGCGGGCAGCGGGCCCCATGTCCTGCAGGGCCACGAGGTGCGGCGCGGCCCCCGGGGCCCCGCGCTGGTGCTCTACAGCCTGGGCAACCTGCTGTTTGATCAGGCGCTGCCCGCCACCCGCGTGGGCGCGGTGGTCCGCGTTCCGCTGCGGCAGGTGGGCGCCGCCTGCGCCGTGCCCACCCGCATTCGCGCGGGGCGCGTGGGGCCCGCCACGGGCGAGGACCGCCGCGCCGCCCTGCGCCGCCTGGGCCTGCCCCCATGCTGACCCGGCAGTGGGGGCTGATCTTGCTGCTGGCGCTGCCGATGGCCCTGGCCGGCGGCGCCGGATCACCCCCCTGGCGCGCGCTGAACCCGGGAGGCCAGTGGGGGCCAGCGTTCCAGATGCGCCCCGCGCCCCCCTGCCCGGCCCTGACCCTGCCCCCCGACTGGGACGTGCGCAGCCAGGCCTGGGCCGACGTGACGGGCGACCGGCAGCCCGAATGCGTGCTGGCCCTCTGGCGACCCTGGCGCGACTGGCCCATCGGGCGCTGGGCGGCGGCCCCCACGCCCATCACCGCCAACCGCGACGCCCAGGGCCGCAGCGCCCACATTGCGGTGCTGCGGCCCCGGCCCGGGGGGCGCTATCAGGAAGTCTGGGTGGGCAGCGCGCTGTTTCAGCCGGTCTCGGCGCTGACGGTGCGCCCGGACGGCACATTGGTCACCCTGGAAGTCACCTACGCAGCCCCGCAGGCCCCCGGGCAGGCCCTGAGCGAGTGGCGCTGGACCAGCTTCGGCTTTCGCCTGCTGCGCCGCGTGCCCGTGCAAGCGCGGCAACTGGCGTTAGACGCACGCGGCTGGCCCGCGGTGCGCTGAGGGCCACGGGGGGCTTAGAGCGTTTGACATAAAGATGCTGTTGGTTCTTGACCCTCTCCCCTCGTGGGAGAGGGCCTCGCGCAGCGAGGGGTGATACGGATTCCGGATAATCCGTTACAGTCCCTCCGCTTCGCTTCGGTGCTTCCACTCCTACCCGTCACCGTTTTTCCTTCTCCCTCCGGTCGGGTTGATCAGTTATGGAATAACTGATCAACCGGAATCCTCATGAGGGGACTCTTTCGTCAACCGCTCTAGGCGCTGCTCCACGGCTCCTGTCCTGTAGAGCGCCACGGCCCCCGCGCTTCGCCCAGACCAGGCCCGGTCCTCCTCTGCACAGCCTTCATGCCTTAATGGCCCGGTCCCAAGCTTCACGCCCGGCCAGCGTCGCCTCATCTGCCCAGGGGGACCTGGGGGATGAAATGAACCATGCCCCTGGGCCGGGCTGGCGAATTGCCCTAGCGTCCCCTCGGCCGTCTGGCCGATGCCGCGCTCCGGCGCCGCGCGCCACAGTGCAGGGCACAGGAGGCCCCCCATGACCGACCCAGCAGACGGCGCTGATCGCCCTTCCCTTGACCACTTTCCCGCCCCCTCTCCCCCCTGAAACGAGACCCCCATGAACGGCAAACACCTTGTAAAACTTGGCCTGGAGAAAAAAGCCATTGCCCTGGCGCAGACCGCCGCCGCCACCCGTGAAAAAGCGGGCCTGGAACGCGATGAGATTCTGTCGGAACTGCGCGCGGTGCAGGCCAACCCCGAAGCGTACCTGGCGGGCGGCGTCTACGCCGCGCTGGCCGCCGAACTGGCCGCGCAGCAGGCCAAGCGTGACGCGCAAAAAGGCGCCGAACTGCGCCCCACGCCTCTGCCCTACCCGGTGTGGGGCGAGGACCTGATTGAAGCGGGCGCCCGCACCCAGATGGACGTGGCGATGCGCCTGCCGGTCAGCCGCGCCGGCGCCCTGATGCCCGACGCCCATGTGGGCTACGGCCTGCCCATTGGCGGCGTACTGGCCACCGAAAACGCGGTGATTCCCTACGGCGTGGGTGTGGACATCGGCTGCTCCATGATGCTCAGCGTGCTGCCGCTGGCCCCCCAGGGCCTGCACGCCGAGGACGGCAAGGCGCTGCTGCTCAAGCACACCCGCTTTGGGGCGGGCGTGGCCTTTGAGAAGCGGGACCGCCCGGACCACGAGGTGCTGCACGAAGGCACGTGGCGCGATCAGGCGCTGCTGCGCCACCTGTTCGACAAGGCGGCCACCCAGATCGGCACCTCGGGCAGCGGCAACCATTTCGTGGAGTTCGGCACCTTCACCCTGCCGGAAGGTGACCTGGGCCTGGAGGCTGGCGAGTATCTGGCGGTGCTGTCGCACAGCGGCAGCCGGGGTTTTGGCGCGCAGGTGGCGGGGCACTTCACAGGGCTGGCCGAGCGCCTGCACCCTGGCCTGGCCCCCAAGGCCAAGAAGCTGGCGTGGCTGCCCCTGGACCACGAAGAGGGGCAGGCCTACTGGCAGGCCATGAACCTCGCCGGGCGCTACGCGCTGGCCAACCACGAACTGATTCACGCCCGGCTGGCCCGCGCCCTGAACGTGCAGCCGCTGGCGCAGGTGCGCAACAGCCACAACCTCGCCTGGAAACAGACGGTGGGCGAGCAGGAATTGATCGTGCACCGCAAGGGCGCCACTCCCGCCGAAGCCGGGCAGCTGGGCCTGATTCCCGGCAGCATGGCCGACCCCGGTTTCGTGGTGCGCGGCCGGGGCAATCCGCAGGCGCTGGGCAGCGCCAGCCACGGCGCCGGGCGCGTGCTGGGCCGCAAGGCCGCCGAGCGCACCCTGGCCAAAAAGGACGTGCAGGCTTACTTGCAAGAGCGCGGCGTGACGCTGCTGGGCGGCGGCATTGACGAGGCGCCCCAGGCCTACAAGCGCATTGAAGAGGTGATTGGCCGCCAGCGCGATCTGGTGGACGTGGTCGGCACCTTCCAGCCCCGGATTGTCCGCATGGACACCGGCAGCGAAGACGTGTAGAGCC
>NZ_JAIQXV010000024.1 GCF_020166415.1 Deinococcus multiflagellatus | reverse complement strand
ATCAAGCAACGTCCCTGATGACGTGGCGTCCACATACAAGATGGGCAGAGGGTGCCCAAGATCTCCCTCTTCATCGACGCCCAGCACCCGACTGAGTGGAAGAATGGTCAGGATCACGAGTTCCGCCTGATTCTCTTGTGGAACTCGCTGCTGCCAAGCGGCATGGTAGGCGGCGTAGGTTGGGTCGAAGGTTCGGTCCTGACCATACAGGGTGCGATGTGACCTTGTCGGCCAGGAGTGATCAAGAGCGTCCCACTCACCTGATTCTGAATCGAGATAGGCGAAGTGACGCCGCAGTTCAAGGACCAGGTTGTCACGCATGTTCAGACACTGCACCTGATGAATGGCCCAAGGGGGATTGACGTCAAAGTCTGGAACAGCGGCAATGTCAGGGTAACGATCATCATCAGCGATCCGCAGGAGCACCTCTGTTCTGACGCGTTTGGTTGGCCCTCCGATCACGCGACCCACCCGTTTTCGCAGTGCCAGCATGGACTTCAACTCACTCTGCTTGGTGCGTTTGCGTGTTTGCAAGCTGATCCCAAAATACGCGAACAGCAGATGGTCATTCTTGGGCTGGAAGAGCATGTCTTCCAGCTCGGCCTTGCCCCACAGCTGGAACTCCTGCACGCCTGTCCCGATCAGGGCCAGGCGGAAGGCGTCATAGGCTTTCTTGCTGAAGTCACAGGCGGCCGCGAGGATGAAGCCGTAGGGCATATCCGGGCCCTGCACGCTCTCCTCCACGTAGCGCCGGACCTGCGTGGGGCCAATGCGCTTCTCGCGCTTGCACTGAATGATCCACTGGCGCCCAGGACTCACAAGGGGCGGGTCATCGTCATCGGATTCCTCAGGCAGGGGCGTGCGGCCCTGCTCGAACGCCCGAATGTCGATGCCGTCATCTGCGCCGCCCCGGCCAGTTGCCTCAATACTGGCCCATGACCGGAAATCATAAGCGAGTTGGCGCACCAGATCTTCAAAACGGTGTGGCTCCAAGTCTTCAAAGTGTAGAGGGTTGAGCGTTCGAGTGGCGCGGGCCATGGGTCATTCGAGCACACGAACCGTTGCTATTCGCCTCCAATGTCGGGCAAGCAAGGGCGAGAGCAGCTCAATCATGCTTGCTCCCATTGACAATCCTCTATGCGTTCTGTACATTACATCCATGGACTTCGATGGAACAGCGGTGGTATTCAAGGCGTTGGGGGACGTACACCGCCTCAGGGCCCTTCACTTCCTCGCCACCGTGGATGCCGGCTGCTGCTCCACCGGGCAGGGCGTGTGTACCTGCGACGTCCAGCAGATGCTCGGCCTGACCCAGCCCACCACCAGCCATCACATGAAGTTGCTGGTTGAGGCTGGTCTGGTCGAAACCGAGAAACGCGGGAAATGGACGTACTACACGCTCAGCGCCAAAGGCATGCTGATCGCCCGCACCGCTCTGGATGGATTGCTGGCAGCCGTGCCGCAGCAGCAAAAGGAGGCCGTATGAATCCCATGACCCTGGAGATCCTCGCCCGTGAGCATCATCAGCACCTGCTCTGGGTCGCCCGGCAGCAGCGCTGCGCTCACCTGGCCCGGCCGTTCACCTTCAAGTGGCCCTGGCCATTGAACGTCACTGCCCCTGCTGCTCCCTCCTGCGCCACCTGCTAATTTTTTACCTTTACTCATCGAAGAACGTCTATAAGGAGCCCTGCGATGACCCAGACCCTGACTGCCCCGATTCCCGGCCTGAGCGACCTCACCACGACTCAGGAGCTGATGACAGCCCTGAGAACCTTGCCCCAGCGGCCGCTGCAATTCCATCTCCACGGCGAAGTCCTGGTGCCCGCTGGATACCACGTCACGGAAGTCAAAGCCGTGACCATCGAAGCGATGGACTGCGGCGGGAAAGCCAACGCCTGGCGCGAGACGGTCATTCAGCTGATGGATGGCTCTGCGGAGGAAGCGAAGGCTGGGTTCATGACCAACCGGAAGTTCCTGGCGATCTACGACCGCGTGGTCAAGCACATTCCCGTGCGTGATGAAGCCGAGGTGCGCTTCGAGTACGGGAATGCCACGACCCCCGCGATGCAGTACCACGTGACGCACGTTGATATCGCGTCTGAACAGATCACGGTGCACCTGCGGACCCCTGGCGTGCAGTGCAAGGCGGGCGACAGCTGCGGCACACCGGCCGAGGCGACGTCCGATGGCTGCGCACCGGACTCTGGCTGCTGCGCCCCTCAGGCCCCCATTTCGCTGGGCTGATGATGGCCTCGCCAGCGTCCACGCGTCCCGTCGTGTGGACGCTGGCTCTTTTGTGCACGGTGAGCTACGGCGCCCTGTATTACGCTCAGCCGCTGCTCGCCGTCGCCACGGAACAGGCTTACGGCTGGACCCGGGTGCAGACCGGCTTCGCGTTTACGGCGGCGCTCCTCGTGAGTGCCGTCCTGGCACCCTGGTTTGGCCGTGTTCTGGACCGGCAGGGTGGACGGCTGTTGTTGAGTGGCGGTGCCCTGAGTGGCACCGTGGCTTTTCTCCTGTTGAGCCTGACGGACAGCTACGTGCTGTTCCTGTTGGGGTGGCTGCTCGCTGGTCTCGCCATGACCCTGACCTTCTACGAGGCCGTATTCACCGTCTTGGGGCAACAGGTCTCAGAGGCCCTCCGGACCCGGGCCACCCTCACGGTCACCTTGATCGCTGGACTGGCCAGCACCATCTTCGTGCCGCTCACGACGGTGTTGTTGCACGGGGCTGGGCTTCGGGTCACCCTGCTGGGATTGGCTGGCCTGCTGCTGGTCATGGCGGCGCTGGTGTGGCGGGTGATCCCAGAGCATGGCCAGGCCAGGAGGATGCGAAGCCATGCGTCGTTCACGCCTGACCCCGCCGCCCTGCAGTTGGCCGCCGGGCTGACGCTGGCCCGGATGGTCACGGTGGGCGTGGGACTGCAACTCGCGCCGCTGTTGTTAGCATCGGGATACAGCCCGGGAGAGGCCGCCGCACTGACCGGACTGCTGGGCCTCAGCGCCCTGCCCGGACGGGTGCTGTTCGTTCCCTGTGTGAAATGGGTGGGACCGGCGCCGCTGACCGTGGGGCTGCTGGGCGGGTTGGCCTTCGGGACATGGCTGCTGCTGAGTGTGCACAGTGGGGTGAAGGTCACAGGCGTGGTGCTGTTCGGGCTGGCCAGTGGGGCCCTGACGCTGGCCCGGTCAGAGTTGTTGGTCCGTGGGTATCCGGCAGCCGTGTATGGAGCAGTCAATGGCTGGCTGGCCCGGCCTGTCAATCTGGCGCAGGCCCTCACGCCACTGGTGATGGGTGGGTTGTTCACCTGGACCTCAGGCTATGGCCTGTCCTTGATGCTGTTGGGTGGCCTGGGAGGCATCGCCGCCTGGTTCGTCAGCAGCTATGCCGCAAAGACCGGCACACAACTTGGAGCCGCCGAACTTGGCCTCTTGGAATAAAACGACAGAATCACCAGTTGAACCGCCGTGCGGATATTGGGATGACCCGCATTGATCAGGTAATTGGCCTGTCCAGGGCCATACACCGTCAGCGGCAGAATCACAGACGGGACGCGCAGGACGGGTGAACTGCCCAGGTCATACCACTCGTCTCCAATGATTTGGGTGGCTGGGCTCAGGGGAGGGTCGTTCCAGTTGGGAGGCAGCGCCGAGGCGGGCAATTCGGCGATGGCATCTGGATCCACCGCGAGCGTGACATGCCCGTGGGGCACCCGGTGCAGCGCGCCGCTGCCCACTTGAACAATCACCTCCAGCAGGGCTTGCCCCAGGGTGTCACTGGCGTAGATGATGCGGCGGTCAAACTCGAGCGCGGGATCGGCACTGTTCCAGCGACCGCCAAACTTTGCGGCGCCGAAGCCATGGTCGGTGAGGAGGGGTTGGGTGGCGTACTGCAGTTTACTGACGCGGTGGAGGGTCAGGGTCACGTGTAGACGCCGTGCTCAAGCCTGCTCAGCACGGTCGTCACGTACTCGGCGCCTTCGGGCGGAAGGGCAAACTGAAGGGGGGTGCGGTGGCCAAAGGTGGCGCGCGGCGTCTGCAACCAGACGTGGGCGGCGTCCTTGTGCTCGAAGTACCGCTCCGCAGCTTCCGTCACCCGGGCCAGGTGGTACAGGTGCGTGCTGACGTCCGCGCTGAGTGCGCGGCCGGTGCGCCGGTAGCGGTGGTACGTACTGCTGCTCAGTTTCAGCAGTGACAGGGTCTCGGCCAGGCTCAACCCGAGGTGCGTGCCCAGCCGCTCGACAGTGGCTGGACTCAAGCCAGCATGCACCGCTTCACCAAGATCCAGGAGGGTGGTGGCCTTCAGCCCGAGCAGTGCGGTTCCGGGCAGGACAGGGGGGGTGCGGGTGGGCGTAAACGTCTGGGTCATGTTGTCAGCCTTCAGGGCGAGGAGAGCGCAAGCCGCTCCAGGCGGCGCTGGTCTCCCCTGCGAGCAAACCCCCGTACCAGACGGAGATTGACCTGCCGGGAAGCGAACCAGATCCGTGTGACCAGAACAGGGACGTGGTGACAGTGCCAACCCTGGCGGGGCACTGTGGGCTCGCGGCCTGTTCGTGGGCTTCCAGAGCCCCCGAACCCTGACGCCAGGTCAGGTGACCGGCACCGCTGGCGAGCGGTCCAGGGGCCGCTCGACTGGCAAGACCACCAGTGACTTCAGAAGAGCATTTTGAGAATGCGGAAATGTAATAGGTTGATCTGGCGTGCGCAGACCAGTTGGAACAGGTGGCCTGAGCCAGCCGCTGGCATGGCCTTCCGCGCCTCGGGGGCAGCGCAGGTCTATGGCCTGCATCACTTCCCTCATGCTGGGTCTATCTCAGTTTTACATCTGAACACATATTCATACATAATGACGGTATGCGTGTGCCTCCTGATGACCAGTCTGCCGCACCCCTCGACGTCCTCGTGATTGGTGGGGGCCAGGCGGGCCTCGCGGCCGGCTACCACCTCCAGCGCGCCGGGCGGACTTTCTGCATCCTCGATGCCAACGCCCGCACCGGCGACAGCTGGCGCGCGCGCTACGACTCCCTCGTGCTGTTCACCCCGGCCAAACGCAGCGCCCTGCCGGGGTTGCCCTTCCCCGGCGACCCTGAGCACTACCCCACCAAGGACGAGGTGGCCGACTACCTGCACGCTTACGTCCAGGCGTTTGAGCTTCCAGTCGCGCACGCGTCCCCCGTCCTGCACCTCCAGGCCACACCCACCGGATTCACCGCTGACACGCCGCAGGGCCACTGGACGGCCCGCGCGGTCGTGGTGGCCACTGGCCCCTTCCAGACGCCGCACACGCCTGCCTTCGCCCGCACCCTCGCACCCGACGTGGTCCAGTTGCACAGCAGCGCGTACCGGCGGCCCACCGACCTGCCCCCCGGCCGCGTGGTGGTGGTGGGTTCCGGCAACTCCGGCGCCCAAATTGCCCAGGAACTCAGCCGCACCCACACGGTCACGGTCGCGCAGGGCCGCCCTCAGCCCGCCCTGCCCCAGCGCCTGCTCGGGCGCGACATCTTTGATTGGCTCAGCGCCCTGGGCCTGCTGGAGGTCAAGGCCGCTTCACCCCTCGGCCGCGCCTTGCAGCGCCGGGACCCTGTGATTGGCACGAACCTCAGGCACCTAAGCCGGACCAGGCAGCTCCGGCTCGCGCCGCGGATCGTGGGCACGGCCGGCCGGGCGCTCATCACCCAGGACGGAGGGCGCCTGGAAACCGAGAGCGTACTCTGGGCCACCGGCTTCCGCCCGAACTACCGCTGGCTGGCAGTGGACGTGCTCACTGACCAGGGCCAGCCCATGCACGACGGCGGTGTCACCCGCGTTCCAGGCGTCTTCTTCGTGGGCCTTCCCTGGCAACGCACGCGGAATTCCGCTCTGCTGGGCGGGGTTGGGCAGGACGCCGAGCGGCTGATTGACCACCACCTGTCATCACCAGGGCCGCGCAGAACACCCTGAGATACCGCCAGCGGACAGACGACAACACGTGGGTGGAATCGGTGCGCTGCCGTCCCCGCAGTTTCAACAGCCCCTTTTCTCGAAAGCGGGTCAGTACCCTATCCAACAACACCTGCTCCGCATTGCCTGCAATCAATCGGGTACGGAACTCGCTCAGCACGCTGAAGTGAAACCCTGGATCATCCAGTTCCAGACCCAAGAGGTACTTGAGATCTATGCGCGCCCGTACCTGTTCCGCCGCCTGCCTGTCCGTCAAATTCTCTAGAAATTGAACAACCGTAATGAGCGCCAGACGCCAGGGGGGAAGGGCTGGGCGGCCACGCCCCGAAAAGAGCGTGGCGAAGTCCTCTGCTGCGTAGAGGGTGCCAAACTCGTCTCGTAGGGTGAGGTACAGGTTGCCTTTGGGGAAAGCGGCGCGGGCAATGCGGGCCGTGTCCTCGGGCACCGCGACAGGTCCAGTAGGGGACAACATGCCCTAGCTTGCCTGACCCCCACACGTGATTTTCACCCGATCAGGACAAGTCCAGCGTCGAAGATGAACTTCACAAGGAGGTCATTCGCTTTGCTCTCTCCTCTCCATCTGCGCGCGCGAGAACACCTCAAGGCCTTTCGCTTCCATGTGGACACCGGGATTCAAGTCCTGCGCCGCTGAACACGGAAGGGTGCCGGGCGCTTTAGGGACCTTCTGGGCTTTCCTTCGGTCTTCTCATCGGTTTGAGGCTGAGGATAGAGTGGAGGTTCTCCCCGCCACAGCCCTACCGGTTGTTCTTGCGCCCAAGGACGAGAAGCCCGAGTGCCGCGACGGCCACGGGCCAGTCGCCCCACCGGACGTACCCCGTGGTGCCCCGCTGCAGGGCGAAGCGCGCGGAGAGGGCGCCCGCACGGCGGGGCGGGAGCGCCTGCGTCACCCGCCCCCTGGGGTCAATCACGGCCGTCACGCCAATGTTGCCTGCGCGCAGCAGGTAACGCCGCGTTTCAATGGCGCGGACCCGGCCCATCGCGAAGTGTTGTTCCACGCCGGTTCCCGCATTGAACCAGCCGTCGTTGGAGGCGTTCACGAGCACGTCGGCGCCGCCCCGGACCAGGTGACGGGCGACGGAGGGAAAGACGCTCTCGTAACACACGTACGCGCCGTACGTGACCCCACGCAAACCCAGCGGCCGGTCAAGCTGTCCCTTCTGGAGGCCGGTGAGGTCGGGCAAGCCGAGCGCGCGAAACACCTGGTGGTAGAGCGGGGCGAGCGGCTCACGCAGCGGGAGGTACTCGGCAAAGGGAACGCGCTGGTGCTTGTCGTAGGCGCCAGTGAGCGTGGTGTCCCACGCTTCCATCCGGTTCTGTCCGGGGCGGGAGACGCCAATCAGGAGGGGGTGGGCCGGGAGGCGCGGCACGTCCAGCGCCGTGACCGCCGTTTCGGGCCAGATCACCACGTCCGAGGAGGCCCCTGCGCTGAGGCGGGTATAGAGGGGCAGCGGTTCGGCTGTGCCCTGCACTTTGTCGAGCGGATTGAGGTTGCCCTGCACCAGGAGGGCGCGGTGGGTGGGCGGCGTGACCTCAGGCCGGGTCAGGCCGTACAGCAGCGCCAGGGCCCAGATGGGCAGCGTCAGCGCGAGGGGCCGCACGCCCCCCGCCGTGAGGCGGGCGAGGGCCGCCGCCAGGCTGGTGACGAGGAGGCTGGCGAGCAGCACGCCGCCCAGGTCGGCGACCTGAATCAGCGGGGTGGGCAGGAGCGTGTAGCCGAGGGTGCCCCAGGGAAAGGCGAACGGGCCCAGGTGGCGCAGCCATTCCAGGAGCACCCACCCGAACGCCAGGCCCCACAGCCGCCCGGGAAGCGTGGGGAGCAGCGCAGTCACCATGAGGGCGAGCAGCGCATAGAAACCCCCTTCCAGGGCGAACAGCGGCAGGAACAGGAGGGCGCCCACCGCGCCGAACAGCGCGGCGAAGCTGAGGGGCAAGAACAGCAGGTGCAGGCCAAAAAAGGTGGTCATGCTCCAGAACAGCCGCGCAGCGGCGGCTGTGGGCCGAGCGGGTGTGCAGACCCACAGCAGCAGCGCGGCGAGGGGCAGGGGGGTCGCCGCACTCCAGGGGTGGGGCACAGCCGTCAGGGCCAGCAGGCTGCCCAGCAGCGCGGAGAACAGAACGCGCCCCAACGCCCCCAGGGGCCACGGTCGGCGCTTCCAGCTGAACCCACCGCGTCTCCCTGCACTTGATATCTGTACATCCACACAGATATCGTAAGCCATGACCGGTACGCCCCCCATTTCCGGCACGCCGCTGCGCTACTTCGTGGCGCGCATGGACTGTGCCGACTGCGCCCGCACGGTGCAGAGCGCCCTCAGCCGCCTGCCCGGCGTGGGTGACCCCAAGGTCAACTTCACCACGCAGACGCTGAGCCTGCGCCTCGACGAGGCGCAACTGCCCCGCGAGACACTGGAACGCACCCTCCGCGCCCTGGGCTATCCCCCCACGCTGGAGCCTGCGCCGGCCACCTCTGCCGGCCTGACCCTGCGCTACTTCGTGAACAACATGGACTGCGCGGACTGCGCGGGCAAGGTGCAAGGGGTCGTCTCCCGACTTCCCGGCGTGGGCGAGGCCAAGGTCAACTTCACCACGCAGGTGCTCAGCTTAACCCTGGATGAATCGCGCACCCCCCGCGCGCAGCTGGAGCAGGCCCTGCGCGCCATCGGCTACCCCCCCGAATTGCAATCGGACGCGCCCGTTCCCCCAGGCACCGCTTCCGCGCCTCGTCCCGCGCGGGTGGAGCTGCCCTGGTACCGAACCGCCAAGGGCCGCAACGTCCTGCTGACCGGGGGCCTGCTGGCCCTCGCGCTGCTGTTCAGCCTGGTCGCGCCGTCCCTCGCCTTCTGGGCGTACGCGGCCGCCACCCTGATCGGCGTGTGGCCGCTGGTGCTCAAAGCGCTGGCCAGCACCCGTCTGGGCGAGCCCTTCACCATCAACACCCTGATCAGTGTGGCCGCCATCGGGGCCATTGCCATCGGCGAAGCCGCCGAGGGCGCGCTGGTCGTGTTCCTGTTCGCGGTCGGCGAACTGCTGGAAAACATCGCGGCGGGCCGCGCCCGGGCCGGCATTCAGGCGCTGGCGGCCCTCGCGCCGAAAACGGCCCTGCTGCTGGACGGCGGCCAGACCCGCGAGGTGCCCGTCGAGCAGTTGCAGGTCGGTCAGCTGGTCCGCGTGCCGCCGGGCGGCCGCGTCCCCGCCGACGGCACCATCACCGAAGGCCACTCCAACCTCGACGACAGCCCCGTCACAGGCGAAAGCGTACCCGTCCACAAGGGCGCTGGCGATACCGTATACGCCGGCAGCATCAACACCGACGGCGTCCTGACCGTCCGCGTGGACCGGGGCGCGAGTGACAACACCATCGCGCGCATCATTCACCTCGTGGAGGAAGCCGAGTCCGCCAAAGCCCCCACCGCGCGCTTCATTGACCGCTTTTCCCGCTGGTACACGCCCGCCGCCATGCTGATCGCGCTGCTGTTCGCCGTCCTCCCCCCGCTGCTGTTCGGTCAGCCGTGGCACGAATGGATCTACAAGGGCGTCGCGCTGCTGCTGATCGCCTGCCCCTGCGCCCTGGTGCTCTCGGTGCCCGCCGCCGTGACCAGCGGCATCAGCGCCGGTGCCCGGCAGGGCCTGCTGATCAAGGGCGGGGCCGCCCTGGAAACCATCGGCAGCGTGAACACCATCGCGTTTGACAAGACCGGCACGCTGACCGAGAACAAGCCGCAGGTGACGGACATCGTGCCACTGGGCGCGGCCGAGCAGGAGGTCGTGACATTGGCCGCCGCCGTCGAAACAGGCAGCGCCCACCCACTCGCCAAAGCCATCCTCGGCCGTGCAGGCGACCTGAACATTCCCGCGGCGGACAACGCCCGGGCCATTCCCGGCAAGGCCGTCACCGCGACCGTCGGTGGCCGCGCCCTGGCCGTGGGCTCACCCCGCTACGCGCAGGACCTGGCGCCCCTGGCCCCCGACGTGCAGCGCCGCATTGAAGCGCTTGAACAGCAGGGGAAGACGGTCGTGGTGCTGCTGGACGGTCCCGTGCCCCTGGGACTGCTCGCCATCCGCGATGAGCCGCGCACGGACGCCAAAGCAGCCATCGCCAAGCTCCATGCCCTGGGGGTGCGCTCGGTCATGCTGACCGGCGACAACGCCCGCACCGGGCGCGCCATCGCGGGAGACCTCGGTCTCGATGTGGAAGCCGAACTGATGCCGGAAGACAAGCTGCGGCGCATCGCCGACCTCAAGCAGGGCGGCAAGATCGCCATGGTGGGCGACGGCATCAACGACGCGCCCGCGCTCGCGCAGAGTGACGTCGGGATCGCCATGGGCGGCGGCACGGACGTCGCGCTGGAAACGGCCGACGCCGCCCTGCTGCGGCACAGCGTCACGGGCGTCAGCGACCTCGTTCAGCTGTCCCGCGCCACCATGCGCAACATCCGCCAGAACGTCACCTTCGCCCTGGGGCTCAAGGCCATCTTCCTGGTGACCACGCTGCTCGGTATCACCGGCCTGTGGCCCGCCATCCTCAGCGACACGGGCGCCACCGTGCTCGTCACCGCCAACGCCCTGCGCCTGCTGCGCTTCCGCCCCAGTTGAACGGAGACGACATGCCCACCTCTGCCGGTCCCGCCCCCCTGCCTGTCCTCGGGAACCTCCTCGACTTCGGCCGTGACCCCCTGGGCTTCCTGGAACGCGTCACCCGCGAGTACGGCTGCGGCGTGAAGGTGCGCGTTGAAGCGGAGCGCGACACGTACATCGTCACGGACCCCGCGCAGGTCGAGGCGGTGCTGCTCAACACCGGCCGCGCCTTTCAGAAGGGATACCAGCGTCACCCGCTCATGCGGCTGGTGCTGGGCAACGGCCTCGTGACGAGCGAAGGCGACTTCTGGTTGCGGCAGCGCCGCCTGGCCCAGCCCGCCTTCCACCGCGCCCGCATCGCGTCGTACGGCGAGAGTATGGTGCGCTTCGCCGACCGCATGGGCAGCGGATGGCGTGACGGGCAGGAACTCAACCTCAGCGAAGCGATGATGCACCTCACCATGGAGATCATCACGCAAACCGTGTTTGACGTTGACCTGCATGGTGACCCCCGAGCGCAGCACGTGGGTCGCGCGGTGAACACCCTGCTCGACGAGTACGGGCATCAGATGACGAGCGCCGTGCGCGCCCTGATGGAGCGCCTGCCCGTGCACCTTCCCGTGCCCGGCGAAGGGCGATTGCGCCGGGCGGTGCAGGAACTGGACGCCCTGATGCTCGCCCTGGTGGCCGAACGCCGCGCGGAGGGCCGCGACCACGGCGACCTGCTCTCCATGTTCCTGGACGCCCGGGACGAGGACGGCACCGGCATGACCGACGCGCAACTGCGCGACGAACTCGTGACGCTGTTCCTCGCGGGTCATGAGACCACCGCCAACGCCCTGACCTGGGCCTTTTTCCTGCTGAGTCAGCACCCGGAAGTGGAAGCGAAGCTGCATACGGAACTCCGCGCCGTGCTGAGCGGCCGCCTTCCCACCCCACAGGACCTGGCGCACCTCACCTACACCGGCCAGGTGGTGAAGGAAGTCCTGCGGCTGTACCCGCCCGTCTGGTGGTTGTCGCGCGAACCGCTGGCGGACTGGCTTTGCGACGACATCCTGATTCCGGCGGGCGCAGAGGTCGGCATCAGCCCGTGGGTGATGCACCGGGAAGCGCAGTTCTACCCGGACCCCCTCGCCTTCCGCCCGGAGCGCTGGACTCCTGAATTCGAGGCCGGGTTGCCCCGGTACGCGTACTTTCCCTTTGGAGGCGGACCCCGACTGTGCATCGGGAACAACTTTGCCCTGATGGAGGCGGCGCTCGTCCTCGCGACAGTTGCCGGACGGTTTCGCATTGAGGTACCGGAGCCGAGCCGCGTGGTGCCCGATCCCTCTCTGACGCTGCGGCCTAAAGGCGGCCTGCGCGTACGGCTGCACGCCAGACAGGAAACACCCTGACTGTGCCCCCGAATTTGATTACCGCCCCGATGCAGCGGGAAGACCCGGTCCTCCCGCTCCGCCGACCTGGAGGTTCCCCATGAAGCACGTGACCGTCTACACCGTGCCTGGCTGCGCGTCCTGCGAAGCGATCAAACGCTTCCTCGCGGCGCGTCAGGTGCCCTACACCGAGAAGAACGTCCGTGAGGACCCGGCAGCCCTGGCCGAGATGCAGGCCAAGGCGAAGGTCCGCATCGCGCCCGTCACGGTGATCGGTGACCAGGCCTTCTACGGCACCTTTGACGATCAACGCCCCTTACTGGAGGCCGCCCTGCGAGACAATGACGTATGACCACCACACCTGATGTGAAGACCGAGCGCGCTGCGGACTGCGAAATTCACTGCGTTCACCCGGACGCGGTCGCGCGGGCCCTGGCGCAACTGCCAAGCGACGCGCTGATTGAACGCGCCACCACCCTCACCAAGGTGGTGTCGGACCCCACACGGCTGCGCATCCTCTCCGCCCTCGCGCTCGAAGAGCTGTGCGTGTGCGATCTGGCCGTAATCGCGGGCATCAACGAGTCCACCATGAGCCACCAGCTGCGGCACCTGCGCGCCCTGGGCCTGGTGACCTTCAAGAAAGTGGGCCGCATCGCCTACTACCGACTGGCGAGCACCCACGTCACGCGGCTTATCGCGGACATGCTGGAGCACGCCGAAGCCATGTGAGGAAAGGGGTACACCAGACCCCCGTTCCGCCCTCGCTCTTTCCCCAAGGACCCTTCTCTTGAACGATTTCATTGCCGCCGCCCTCCTGGGACTCGTCGAGGGCATCACCGAGTTTTTACCTGTGTCCTCCACGGGGCACCTCATTGTCGCTGCAGATCTACTGAATTTTCGGGATGCAGGAGGCACGTTCGAGATCGTGATTCAGCTGGGCGCGGTGCTTGCCGTCATTGTGTATTACGCCCGCGACCTGTTGGACCAAGCGCGCGCACTACCCACCAGTGCGGATGCGCGCCGTCTATGGCTGGGCATTGCCCTGGCCTTTGTGCCCGCTGCGGTGCTGGGCTTGTTGTTCAGCGATGCGATCACGCGTTACCTGTTCTCTCCCGTGACCGTGGCCGTTTCCTTGATGGTCGGTGGTGTCGTGTTGTGGTGGATTGAGGGCCGGGCCTTTACAGCACGGACCACCACACTGACTCAGGTCACCCCCCGCCAAGCGCTGCTGGTCGGATGTGCGCAGTGTCTCGCGCTAGTTCCAGGTGTGTCTCGGAGCGCCTCCAGCATTATCGGCGGTCTGCTGACGGGACTCGACCGGCCCACCGCCACCGCGTTCTCGTTCTATCTGTCCATTCCGACCCTCGGTCTGGCCACCTTGTATGCCCTGGTCAAAGGGCGTGAGGCGCTGGACAGCACACAGTTTGGTCCATTGTTCGTCGGACTGGGGGTGTCGTTTGCCACCGCGCTTATCGTGATGGGATGGTTGTTGCGGTACGTCTCACGGCACGACTTCCGAGGCTTTGCGGTGTACCGTATCGTAGCGGGCATCGCCATTCTAGGGTGGGCGTTATGGCGCTGAAATCGTCCGCGCGCTTTCGTCGCCCGGCATATCTTCTGGGCGTCTTGCTGTGCATCCTGCTGGATCAGGCGCTCAAGCTCTGGACGGTACAAACGTTCGCAGAGGGGGAATTTCGCGATTTTATCCCGGGCGTGCTCAGCTTGGGACTCGTGTACAACACGGGTGCGGCGTGGAGCCTCTTTTCGGGTGCAGCCCTTCCGCTTGCCGCGCTCCGCGTGGTGGTGGGGACTGCACTGGTTGTGTACCTTCTGCGCCGCCCCGTTCCGCCTCTGACGGGCGTGGCCCTCACCCTGATTGCAGGGGGAGCACTCAGCAATGCACTGGACGGTTGGCGTCTGGGGAAGGTCGTGGACACGTTGTCGTCCCACACGTTCTCAGCGGTCACGCGCCTGTTCGGGCAGGGCAATTTCCCCATCTTCAATCTGGCAGACATTTGGGTGGTGTCGGGGACCGCGTTGGTCATGCTCATCAGCTTTCGCCGCAAGTCCGCTTCATCTCCATCCACCTCACGTCACCGTTCCCCTTAAGCAGGAGACGCACGTGATGATCAAAAGCCACGCTGAAGACTGAAAGTACGGTGTGAACTGAATCCTGAGCATCCACCAATGAGGGCCGGCCCATGCTTAACCTGATCTCCTTTTCCTCAAGCGCCCTGGGAGCGCTGGGCCAGCTCGGTCTGCTGGGCGCGCTCGCCTTTACGCTGCTGGGCACCTGGCTGGCGTTCCTGGGGGGCGTCCGGGGCGACGCGCGGGCCACCGAGGCGGCGCGGCGGGCGGTCTGGGCGGTGTTCGCCCTGGCCTCCCTGAGCGTCCTGACCCTGATGGTCGCCCTGCTGCGCGACGACTTTTCGGTGCGCTACGTGGCCGAGCATTCCATGCGGGCCTCGCCCACCTGGGTCAAGGTCACGGCCCTGTGGGGCGCGCTGGAGGGCAGCATCCTGCTGTGGGCCTGGCTGCTCGCCGGGTACGCCTTTCTCCTGAGCCTGACCCTGCGCCGCGACGCCCTGCGGCCCTGGGCGCTGGGTACCATGTTTCTCAGCCTGCTGTTTTTCGTGGGCGTGTGCGCCTCGGTCGCCAGTCCCTTCACGCCGCTCGCGCAGCTTCCTGCGGACGGGCGCGGTCCCAACCCCGCGCTGCAAAACCACTGGATGATGGCCGTTCACCCGGTGCTGCTGTACCTGGGCTTCGTGGGCCTGAGCGTGCCCTTCGCCTACGCGGTAGCGGCGCTCGTGACAGGGCGACTGTCTGACCACTGGGTCGTGGTGACGCGGCGCTGGACGCTGATCGCCTGGGCCTTGCTGACGGCGGCCATCGTGGCGGGCGGCTGGTGGAGCTACGAAACGCTGGGCTGGGGCGGCTACTGGGCCTGGGACCCGGTGGAAAACGCCTCCTTTATTCCCTGGCTGCTCACCACGGCTTTCCTGCACTCCATCCAGATTCAGGAGCGGCGGGGACTGATGCGCGCGTGGAACGTGTGGCTGATCGTGCTGGCCTATGCGTCCACGGTGCTGGGCACCTTCCTGAACCGCTCGGGGATCGTGCAGAGCGTCCACGCCTTTGCGGGCGGGCCGGTGGGACCGGTGTTTCTGGGCTTTCTGGCCTTTCTGCTCGTCCTTGGCGTCGGGCTGGCAGCGTGGCGCGCCCCCCACCTGCGCGACGAGGCCGAGGCTCCCGCGCCCCTCAGCCGTGAGGGTGCGTTCCTGGCCGGAAACTGGCTGTTTCTGGTGTTCGCGGTGATGGTGCTGGTCGGCACCCTCTTTCCCACCCTCGTCGAAGCCGTGCAGGGACGGCGCGACGCGTCCGTGGGTCCAGCCTTCTACAACGCCTTTGCGATTCCGCTGGGGCTGGGCCTGCTGCTGCTCATGGGCGTGGGGCCGCTGCTCCCGTGGCGGCGAGCGGAGGGGCAAACCCTGTGGCGGGCGCTGTGGCCACTGCTGCTCTCGGGGCTGGGAGCGGCGCTCATGGCGTTTGCCTTTGGCCTGCGTGGCTGGGGCGTGCTGGGCACCGTGGCCCTTGGGGCATACAACCTCGTGGGGCTGAGCGTTCTGACTGCGCGGGCCTTACGGGAACGGCGGCAGGCGGGGCGTGGCGGGGGCTTTCCTGCCCTCGTCGCCGAGCAGCCCCGGCGCTACGGCGCGTATCTCGCGCATATCGGCCTGGTCGTGATGGCGCTGGGGCTGGCGTTCTCGGGGGCCTACCGCCAGGACGCCCAGACCACACTGAACGTGGGAGCCGCGCCCACCCGCCTGCTGCACGAGACCCTGGCGCTGGAGGCCATACGAACAGACACCAAACTCTACGGGCGGTCCACCATCGCGCGCGTACAGATTGACGGGCGGCCCTTCGAGGCCCGGCTGAACACCTACCTCCAGGGCGGCAATACCGCCTTTGCCTCTCCCGCTGTGCGGTACGGCGTACTGAGCGACACTTACCTTGTCGTGACCACCTTTGATCCGGGGGGCCGCTGGGCCAGCGTGCGCCTGATCGAGAGTCCCCTCGTCTCTTGGATCTGGTGGGGCACCCTCATCATGGTGCTGGGCGCTGGCTTGACCCTCGTTTCTCCCCGCCGGGCCGCTGTGCGCGTTTCTGCGCCGCGGGCGGCTCCGGCCACGGACTGAGAGAACAACCATGACCAACACTTCTCCCCTCCCCAATCCTGCTCCGTTATGGAGGCGGCTCTTACCTCCTCTGATCGCGGCCTCGCTGGTCGGTGTGCTGGGCGCGGCGCTGCTCAGTCCGTCGCGCAACGCGACCACAGGCGGGCCGCTCGTCGGCAAGCCTGCTCCCGCCTTTACCCTTGAAGGTCTGGACGGCACCAAAGTGAGCCTGGCCTCCCTGAAGGGCCGTCCCGTCGTTCTGAATTTCTGGGCTTCGTGGTGCAGCCCATGCCGCGAGGAAGCGCCCCTCTTCCGCGATCTCAGCGAGCGGCAGGGCCCAGGCCAGGGCTTGGCCGTCGTGGGTATCCTGTTTCAGGAAACCCAGGAGCAAAACGCCCGCGACTTTATCCGCGAGTTCGCGCTCGCGTATCCCAGTCTGCGCGATCTCAAGTCGGATACCGCGATCAACTACGGCGTCGCAGGTATTCCAGAGACCTTTTTTATTGATCGCCAGGGCACCATTCAGCATGCGGACCGGGGCGGCTTAAACCGCGAGCGACTCAACATAGGCCTCGAAAAGATCGGGGTGACTGGACTGTGAGACCCGGTGCGTGGCTCGTGGCTTGCAGCCTGCTCCTCTCCGGCGCCCTCGCCATCACCCCAGCGCAAAAGGCACGCGCCAATGCCTTGGGCAATAATCTGCGCTGCCCGATCTGCACTGGCCTGCCTATCACTGAGAGTACCAACGACCTGAGTGTGCAGATGCTGCGCGAGGTACGCAAGCAGATAGCGGCGGGGCACAGCAACCGTGAGATTTACGCTTACTTCACTGCGCGCTACGGAAACTTTGTGCTGCTCGACCCGCCCAAGGAGGGAAGGAACCTGCTGCTGTGGGGCACGCCACCTGCGGCACTGGCAGCGGGTGGCGCAGTGCTGTGGAAGGTCCTGCGGCGTAGACGTCAGGCAAATGAATCTACTCCAGCCGCCGCCACACCGAACTCTGATGAACCATTCGACTCCTTTCTGGCCAAAGTGCGGCGCGAGACGCGCCCATCAGCGAGGCAGTGCAGGGAGCAAGACACGGAGAGCCACGCGTGACCCTGAGCGTGGCACTGCTGGTCCTGGTCGTCCTCGTCTCCCTCTTTCTCGTGCTGGAGCCGATGCGGGCCGACGCAGCGGCAGATCCCGACGCTGCCGAGCGGTCGCGGCTAGAGGCCGAGCGAGACCGCCTCTACGGTGAACTTGCGGCGCTGGAGGACGAGACGCGCCGCCCTGACCTGGAACGCCGCGCAGCCCTGACCCTGCGGGCGCTCGACGCCCTGCCGCCCGCTCCCCGCATTGGGGGGCGGGTGCGTCCGTTCGCGCTCGCGGGGGCGGGCCTCGCTGTGGCCCTCACGGTGGCCGGGGGCTTGACCTTCGTGCCGCGCTGGCAGCTCGCCTCGCTCTCCGCCGGAGAGGCCGAGGATGTCCGGAACGTTCTCGCACTGCCGGAGTTGCGCCGCCGGGCCGAAGCCTCGGGCAATCAGGCCGGGTACCTCGCGTGGGGCAAGGCGGCCTTCGACTCCGGGCAGTACGACCAGGCGGTGCAGGCGTATGGGAGCGCCCTGAAGCTCGACGCCCGCCAGCCCGAGGCGCTGCGGCGGCTGGGCATCCTGCTGCTGACGCGCCCCGACTCGTCCGGGCAGCCCGCGAAGCCGGAGGAGGCGCGTCAGGCGTTCCTCCTTATCCGCACCGCCGCGCAGCTCGCGCCGAGTGAGCCGGAGTCTCAACTGCTGTTGGGCTTTGCGCTCGCGCGCTTCGGACAGGACCGCAACGCGCTGGCAGCCCTGGAGCGCTACCGCACCCTCGATCCGAAGGGAAGAGACGCCGACGAGATGATCACTTCCCTTCGCGCCCGCCAGAATGAGGACGATCCCGGCCTGCGGGTCTACGCTGCGAGCTGCGCGAGCTGCCACGGCCCAAACGGCGCGGGCGGCGCGCTCGGACCCAGCCTGCGCGCCTCTACCCTGACGCGAGCGGCGCTGCGGAGCGTGATCGTAAACGGCAAGGGCGTGATGCCCGCCTACCCTGACCTGAAGTCCGCTGAGCTGAATGCCCTGCTGGAGCTGCTGGAGCGCTGGCAGCGGGAAAGGCCGTAAGTACAGACTTCCCATCCACCAAGGTCCTCCATCGTTCGGACCTACGCACGTGTTGATTCTCTCAACACGTAGATGCGAGGGTCAGTAGACCTCTTGCGAAAGTCATGATTAGCGGGCCTAGGTGAGATTGCATAGAGCTGCGATGAGCTGAACTCGGAGCGCAAACCGGCGCCGCCGATGTCTGTACACGCCCTTCAACACGCGGAAGATCTTCATACGACGGATCACATGCAGGGTCCCCTGCCGGGTATAGGCCAGCACACGGTTCTCCTGGCGCCACAATAACTGTTCCGTCCGAGTCTGAATCAGGACGCCAGGGAGGACAAGGGTTTAGAGTCGACCTTGCAGCCATGAGGGCATGAGCTGCAAGGTCAGGCTGGCAAGGCGGGTGAACTGATCACTGACCATAAGGAAGCCCGTGGCCACCAGAATGACACCCCCCACGCGTTCTACTCCTACGCTATAGCGCTGTAGGGCACGTAGATTTACCCGTTGCCACAGCAAGGCAATCAAGATGAATGGCACCGCTAGACCAAGGCTGTAGGCACCGAGCAGCGTCACGCCGGTTGATAAACTGGCACTGCTGGCTGCGAGGCCCAGTACGCTTCCCAGGACTGGGCCAATGCAGGGACTCCACCCGAACCCGAATGCCACGCCAAGGATCAGCGGACCAGACGTCTTGCCTGGTGCCAGGCCACTGCGGTAGTCCCGCTCAAGCAGAGGAAGACGAACCAGACCGAGCATGAATAAGCCAAACACAATCATGACCACGCCCCCTGCACGTCCCAGCACTATTTTATGGGGTGCGAGGTAGGCACCCAAGGTGCTGGCGGTTGCTCCAAGCGCGAGGAACACCAGCGTGAAGCCCGCAATAAATCCCAGTGCGCGTTTCAGCGGTGAGCGTGCGCCTCCCAGAACACCAACGTACGACGGCAGCAGCGGCAGGACACAGGGAGATAAACACGACAAGAGCCCCGCCAAGAAGGCCAGGGTGAAGGTAGGCGTCACGGCTGCCTCCACAGGCAACCTTGTTGCTGAGATCGCGCTTCCACAATCAGCAGGTCACCCGGCCGGTAGGTCCAATTGGGGTCTGCGCCGCAGCACAGCCGTATGCGAATGGGCCTCCGCGCACGAGACCATGTTCCGCTGCGAAAGTTCATGTTTGCCTGCAGTTCCTGTTGTGCTTGATAGCTGTACATTCGTACAGGTATTGTGAGGCATGACGAGCCCCACCTCCGTCACCCCACGGCGTTCCTTCGCGAAACGCATGGGCCGTACCGATGGTGCCCACCAACTGCAAGGCGTCCTGAACCCTTTGCTTGATACGCCGACAACGATGAACTTCATCAGTCAGACGCTGCGCAGGACAACAAGTGAAGCGCCAGATGCCCCGTGGGGTCAGGAACCGACGTTGTCCTACCGGGGCGGTCACGCCGTCAACACTTCCCAGACCTTCATGAATCTCAGGTCAGGATGACCTGTGACAATGGATGCAGCAGGGGGCAGCCGCTCTGGATCAGGTACCTCCCGAATCTTCACTCCGGAAGCTATTTGGATGGCGTCCGAGACGGCGAATGTGATGCTGAGCCGTCTCTGCACGACATTCGCCTCACTTCCAGCGAACTCACCATTCCCTTCCCGGCAAGCAGGAGGTTCACATGACGGTCCGGAACCGGTTGCACGACAGCACGCTGGCATTCCTGCGGGACGGCTACGCTTTTATCCTTCGCCGCAGCGAGCGGGACCACACCGACGTGTTTAAGACCCGGTTGCTGCTGATGCCTCTGACGTGCCTCCACGGCGAGCAAGCAGCACAGCTGTTTTATGATCCGTACCGCTTTGAGCGGCGCGGTGCAGCCCCGGCCCGCGCACAGAAAACCTTGCTGGGTGAGGGCGGCGTGCAGGGAATGGATGGGGAAGCACACCGGGTACGCAAGCAGATGTTCATGTCGTTGATGACCTCTGAACGCCTGCGTGACCTGAAGAACTTCACTACGGCCCAGTGGCATGCTGCGGCAGTGAAGTGGGAGACGCAATCTCAGGTTGTGCTGCTCGATGAGGTGCAGGAACTGCTGTGCCGCGCCGTATGTCGCTGGGCGGGCGTGCCGCTGCGGGCTGGCGAAGTCTCCCTGCGGACAGCGGATTTCGCTGCCATGATTGACAGCGCTGGTGCGGTGGGCGTCCGGCACTGGCGAGGACGGGTGGGGCGCGCGCGTGCGGAACGCTGGGCGGCAGGGTTGATCGCTCAAGTCCGCGCGGGGAAGCTCAAACCCGACCAGATCAGCGCGCTGCACGTCATCGCGCATCACCGGGACGTGTCGGGCGCGCTGCTGGACGAGCATGTCGCCGCTGTGGAGTTGCTCAATGTCCTGAGGCCCACCGTGGCCGTCGCGCTGTACGTGGTCTTCGCGGCGCTTGCCCTTCATGACTTTCCAAACGCAGCTCGGCAGCTAACTGAGGGCGGTCAGGCGGCGCGAGAGCACTTCGTTCAGGAGGTGCGGCGGTTTTATCCCTTCTTCCCCTTTGCCGCGGCGAAGGTCCGCCAGGACTTCGAATGGCGTGGCCATAAGTTCACGCGGGGACAGCGGACCCTGCTCGACCTGTACGGCACCAACCACGACCGTCGCGTCTGGGGTGACCCCGAAACGTTCCGCCCGGAGCGCTTCCGGGAGTGGAACGGCAGCGCGCACAACTTCATTCCGCAGGGCGGTGGAGATCACTTTCAGGGGCACCGCTGCGCTGGAGAGTGGATCACCACAGCGCTAATGCAGGAGGCCCTTCACTTCCTCACCGAGGAAGTGAAGTACACAGTACCGCCGCAGGATCTCCGTATGAGCCTCAGGCGCTTTCCAGCACGACCGGCCAGCCGCTTTGTGGTGCATGATGTTCGGCGCAGCGCCCTCGCGGCAGGTTGATCGTGAACGGCTCCGTTGCGCTCACCCCAGAGCAGGAAACCCTCCTCATTCCGTTGGTGGCCAAGGCCCGCCAGGACGCGTGGTCAGATCCGATACTGCCCGATGAGACGGCCGCGCAGGTGCTGCGCGGCCTGGGGCGGACCGTTCCCACGCTCCCGGTGCTGCGCGGTGACGCATTCGGCCTGGCGTTGCGCGCCCGGCAACTGGACCAGTGGACCACCGCATTTCTCATGCGGCAGCCAGCGGCCACCGTCCTCCACCTGGGGTGCGGACTGGACGGCCGGATTGACCGCGTTCGTCCGTCGCCTCAGGTGCGCTGGTTTGACCTGGATCTGCCGGAAGTCATCGCGCTCCGCCGTGCGGTGTACCCCCGCACAGAAGGACCCGGGTACCAAATGATCGGAGCACCTGTGACCAATGGGCAGTGGCTGGCACAGGTTCCGACGGACCTCCCAACGCTGATCGTCGCCGAAGGCCTCCTGATGTACCTACCGGAGGCGGACGTCCGTCAGCTGGTCATACGGCTCAGCGAGACGTTTTCCTCGGGTGAGCTGCTGTTGGATGCTCTAAGTCCGCTGGGTACGCGTCTGGGCGCGTGGCACCCTGCCTTACGGGCTTCAGGAGCGCGGTTGCGGTGGAGTCTGCGCGATCCCCGTCAACTGATGGCGTGGGCACCGCACATGACACTCCTGGAGCATGTGGGCCTGCTAGACCTTCCGGGGTTCGCCCGCTTACGCTCCCTGGAGCGGCTCGCCTGGCGGACCGTGAGGCGGATTCCCACGCTACGCGAGTTCCACCAGCTGCTGCGGTACCGCCTGTCATAGACGGCGCACCACATTTCCACTGATCTCGGCGTGCGTCAGGGAGAGCCCTGAAACGTCCCGCGCACTCGCAGCGAATGGCTGTTCTGACAAGTAGGTGAATTTGCATGAGTGACAACGACGAACATAACCTCGACGCCAACCAGGCGGCTGACCGCCGAATCCTGTGGCTGGTGCTGCTGATCAACCTCGCGCAGTGCTTGGCCGGCGTTGCGGTCGGCCTCTGGGCTTCCTCGACCGCCGTGATTGGAGCAGCCCTCGACAATCTGGCAGACGCTTCGGTGTACGGCGTCAGCCTGTACGCGGTGGGCCGCTCCGCAGCCATCAAGGTACGGGCTGCGCGCCTGTCCGGCTGGCTCCTGATTGGGTTGAGCGTGCTGCTGCTCGCGGAGGTACTGCGCCGGTTCTTCGGTGGTGAAGAGCCCATAGGCCCCGCAATGATGGCTATGGCCGCAGTCAACGCCGGGCTGAACCTGGTTTGCCTGCACCTCCTCAAGCGCCATCAGGGCGAGGATGTCAATTTCAAGGCGTCCGCTATTTTCACCAGCAACGACTCCCTCGTGAACCTGGCCATCGTGCTGTCCGGCGCGCTGGTCATGTGGTTGGACTCCAACCTGCCGGACCTGATTCTCGGCCTGCTGGTGTCGGCCATCGCCGCCAATGGTGGCCGGGAAATCCTCGCTGAAGCGGCGGAGGCCCGGGAAAAGGCACCCTCCGGAACCCATTGACTCTGATGTGAACGCAGCGCAGCGTTACCTGGCCGTGAGCCACCTTGTTTCAATCCAGCGGCCCAGGGCATCCGTGCCCTGGGCCGCTGACCGCTTTTATCGAAGCTGAACACACGGCCGCTACTGTTCACGACAGGAAGGGCGCGCTCGGGTTGTCAACCCTGGTGCCCTTCCGCGGAGCGTCACCTCAGGAAAATTCCTGCCACCAACTCAGAGACAGAAAGCGAGGCACCTATGGACATGGAGATGATGAGCGCGCTACCCGCCTGGTGGGCACCCGCAGCTTGGAGTTACCTGATCGCTTGCATCGTATCTGCGGTCATTCTGGCGTACGACATCTACGGCCGCCGGCAGCATCAGCAGGTGCTTGCCATGAAGACTGTCTGGCCGGTCAGCGCGTTATTTTTAGGCCCGCTCACGCTCCTGCTGTATGCCCGCTGGGGCCGTGCACATGGTCAGAACAACACTGCCGGGCGCGCAAGCCGGATGACTTGGCTCCTGATGGCCCTGCTGCCAGGAGCAGCGGCCTCGACCGTCGCCCACTTGATCGGCGTGCCCCTGGTCTTCAGCGCTGGATGGACCATCGCTGGCGAAGCGTTGTGGGCGGTGGCATTGTTCATCCTGATCGTCGCTACGCTCCTGCTGCTCTGGTTCGAAGTGCTTGCCGCCTCCCGTCAGCGGGCAGCCCGCCCAGCCGCGCTGTTCCTCGGTGCCCTCGTGACGGTGCTTGCCTTTGATGTCGGCATGGTCGGTTGGATGCTGTACCTGCACGGCAACAGCCTGATGCAGCCCATCACGGACGTGGTGTTCACCGCGCAGATGCAGATCGGCATGCTGCTGGGCATGCTCACCGCCCTGCCTGTCGCCGCGTGGCTCACCCCCAAATCAGCCGGCACAACGCTGAACTCCGGACCTGAATTGCAGCCCGCCGTTCAACCCCGACACCGCTGAACCCAGCAGAAAACGGCCATTCAGGCGCAGCCCAGCATGCGAGCTGCGCCTGAATCACGTCATTCAGTGCAGCACCAGGCACCGCCTCTCCACAAGGACACTTCCTCGCCCACCTCCAGCGTGAGGGGCGGCGTTTATTGAAACTGAACAGAGGGCTGACACCATAGGCCCGTGAAAAGAACCCTCACCCTGCTCGCGGCGCTGGCCGTCACCATGGCCGGCGCGCATGGAAGCGATAGCAACGCGGTCGGTCAACTCCGCGCGCGTGACGCGCACGCCCTGCTGTGGCTGCCGGACGGCCGGCTGCTGTTCGGGCACCATGACGGCGTGCAGGTCAGCTCCGACCGGGGCGTCACCTGGAAGCCGCTGCTGGATAAGCCAAACTTCGACGCCATGAACCTCCAGCTGGCCGGCGATCAGATCGTCCTGGCGGGGCACGACGTGTACGCCACCTCACCCGACGGGAAGCGCTGGACCGCCCGGACCGCCAAGGGGCTGGGTGGCACTGACCTGCACGGGTACGCGGTGGACCCCAGCAACGCCAGGAGGCACTACGCGTGGGAAGCTGCGACCGGGCTGCACGGCAGCGCCGACGGGGGCCGCACCTGGAAGCGGCTCTCAGCGCGTCACCTTCCGCCAGGGGTGACGGGCATCGCTGCGGGTGCGAAAGGCAACCTGTACGCCCTGACGGCCAGTCGCGGCCTGTGGCAGTCCAGGAACGGCGGTCAGACCTTCACCGCCCTGCGCACCCCGGAGCAGCCGCTGGCCGTCACTGTAGCTGCTGATGGTGCCCTGTGGGTTGGCGGTAAGACGGGTGTGTGGCGGCAGCAGAGCGCCGCCTGGGCGCGCGTCGCGGACGACCTGGCCATTCTGCTGGCGGTGAACCCCAGACGACCCGACCAGGCGGTCTGGGTGGATGGTCAGGGAGCGGTGCACCGCACGGAACACTGACGCTGCGCTGAGCAGCGCCGTTGCCGCTTTATCGTCGCTGAACGAACGCCGGGTACGGTACAGACACCGAGCATTCACCCGGCCACGAGAGGTTCCTATGAAAAGCGTTTTCCTGACCACCATGTTGGTCCTGACCACCGCGTTCGCCCAGGGCACCCCCCGACCCTCCACGCCTCCCGCGATGGGGCAGGGCGGTGGCATGGACACCATGATGAAACAGTGCATGCAGATGATGCAGCGCATGGGAGGTGCTGGAGGCATGTCCATGATGCAGGGCATGGGCAACTCCGGCGGCACGCCCATGATGGGCGAGCGCCCCAGCGCCCCAGCCGGGCGCTCGCAGACTGCCGTGGAAGCGGTCGCCCGAGCTTACCTGCGGGGACAGGCCGGGAGCGGAATGATCCGCGTCACCACCACGGAACGTCAAGGTGATTTCTTCCAGGTGCAGTACCTGATGGGCAGCAAGGCCGGCACTATGCGGGTACACGCGACCACCGGTGAACTCCTGAGTGCGGGACGGTAGGTGACCCTCGACCAGAACCCCGCGGTCAGGGATGTCTTCCGGGCCAGCTGTTCCACACCGGGGATGGGCGGGGCCGCCATAAGCGTGCCCACCTGCCGTCCTGGAGGGTGACATGGCAAAGCTGCTCACGTACAGCGCCTGTATGACCGGGCGGCCGCGCGGTACGACGAGGCGACGTCCGCCCGCCTGCTCGGCGACCTGCGCTCGGCCCTGCTGGCCCACGCCCGCGGGAACGTGCTGGGACTCGCCGTCGGGACCGGCGCGACGTTCACGCATTACCCCGCCACGCTCCGGCACCTGACGGCCATGGACGTGAGCGGCGCGATGCTGCATGATGCGCACGTCAAATTCCTGACCGTGCCGTTCCCGGTGCGTCTGATGCAGGGCGACGTGCAGACTCTGCCGTTCGGGGACGCCAGCTTCGACACGGTCGTCAGTTCCCTCGGGTGCTGCGGCATCCCGGACCCGGCGCGACTCTTCGCGGAAGTGCAGCACGTGCTGCGTCCCGGCGGGCAATTCCTGGCGCTGGAGCACGTCCGTCCGCCCCACCGTTTGCTGGCGGCGGTCGCGGACACCATCGACCCCGTGTTCGACCGCCTGATCGGCTGCCACCCGAACCGGCCGACCGTGGACCTCCTGCATGATGCGGGGTTTCACGTGACAGTCCTTGAACAGCGTCTGGGCGGGATTCTGGTGACCCTCCACGCCACCCCCGCCTCCGGGAATGCCCATCTGGTTCGTGCAGGTGCTCCGTGACCAGGAAAAGGCGGGTGGCCGGGCAGTTGAGGTCATTGTGGAAGGATCTGCTGCGGCCCCTCGCGTTGGCTCTGATTGTCACGCAGCTGATCGCGACGCTGGTCAGCGTGAGTGGCTTGAGCATGATGCCGACGCTGCGTGACCGGGAGCGGGTGTTCATTCCTAAATACGAAACGTGGCTGCACAAGGCCGGCCTGGGCACCTTCGCGCGTGGGGACATCATCGTCTTCAAACCGTCCCGCGACGTTGCCGCGGCGGCACCTAGAGGCCCAGGGAGGACGGCGGGCTGGTGGACGTGCCGGCCGTCCCTGATCAAACGGGTGGTCGGCCTTCCCGGAGACCGCGTGCGTATCCAGGGAGTGGAGACGTTCATCAACGGCCGGAAACTGGATTCCCGCTGGGCCACCACGTACTGGCAGGAACAGGGCTGCTGGGACACGCAAAGCGACCTGGCCAACGGGACGCCCCCCGGTGCTGCGCCAGCGAACCCGGTCACGCTGACGGTCCCGGCCGGTCAGTACTTCGTGCTGGGAGACAACCGCACAATGAGCGGCAGGGAGGATTCACGTCTGTTCGGCACGGTGCCGCTCCGTGACATTGCCGGGCGGGCCACGGCGGTCGTGTGGCCCGTCACCCGGAAGGTGAACGCGCAGTTCGACTGCGCCGGGAAGCGGGTCGCGGCCCTGGACGGCTCCACCGTGCGGAACTGGCGGCTCCTTCAACCTCCGCAGAGCATCGTGACGTTCGGAGCCGCGCGGCCCCAGTGGCCTCACCTGCGCGTGCCCGTGACAGGTCAGGCGCTCACCGAAAACCGGACGCAACCCGAACCGGCTGCTTTACTGACACTTAACAGTGGCCGGGTAGGATCCCATGCAGGGCAAGCCAGCCACCGTCGAGGGTGAGTCCTGGCGTGCTGGGCCGTTCCCACGTGCGGCCGTCAGCACTGATGTCATGCGCTGGCCAACAGCCAGCCATCTCCCCATACCGTTCGTCTCCTTTGAGGTTCATGTGATTGATGTCGTTGTACCGTTCGTGACTGGTTTGACCGCGGGAGGCCTGAGTTGCCTGGCGGTGCAGGGTGGGCTGCTCAGTACGTCCATCGCGCAGCGGGTGGAACACGATCAGCGGCAGGCCGCCCAGCGCAGGGCGAGCGCTGAACCGATCGCGGTGTTCCTGCTGGCCAAACTGATCGCGTACACGCTGCTGGGCGCCCTGCTGGGCGCGCTGGGGTCGTTCCTGGCGCTGACGCCCACCATGCAGGCCGCGTTGCAGCTGGCGGTGGGTGTCTTCATGATCGGGAACGCCCTGCGGCTGCTGGACGTCCACCCGGTCTTCCGGTTCTTCGCCATTCAGCCACCCAGGGCAGTGACGCGCCTGATCCGCCAGCGGTCGAAACGTTCCGGGGACGCGGCCACGCCCGCCTTCCTCGGGGCCCTGACGGTGCTGATTCCGTGCGGGGTGACACAGACGATGATGGCGCTGGCCATCAGCACCGGGGACGCCTGGAGCGGCGCGACCGTGATGTTCGCATTCACCCTCGGCGCATCCCCGCTGTTCTTCACCCTGGCGTACCTCGCAACGCAGATCGGACAGCGGCTGGAACGGGTGTTCCTGCGTCTGGTGGCGGGGGTGTCACTGGTGCTCGGCGTGTACGCCCTGACCGGCGCGCTGGCGCTGCTCGGTGTTTCCGGTTCCCTTCAGGCGATCGCCAAGCCAGCCCCGGCGCAGACGCGCCCGGTGGCCGCCTCGGACACCCTTGAACTCCAGGTGATCGACCGCGGGTACGCCCCGGACGTGCTGTATGCCAAGGCGGGTGTACCCGTCACCCTGACGCTCGTGACCCAGAATTCGTACGGGTGCGCGCGGGCTTTCACCATTCCACGGCTGGGCGTGCGGGAAATCCTGCCGGAAACAGGCCGGGTGGTCGTGCAGCTGCCTCCTCAGGGCCCAGGGAGCCTCCAATTTGCATGCTCGATGGGCATGTACGGCGGGCAGATTCAATTCCAGTAAACTCTGGAGGCATGACATGACACGAATTGAGTTCACAGTGCGGGACATGAGCTGCACCGCCTGCGTGATGACCCTCGAAGGCTTGGAAGATGACGTCCGGGGAGTGCTTCAGGTGAAAGCCGACTACCGGCGCCAGCGCCTGACAGTCGAGTACGACGACGCGCAGGTCACCGCTGAGGAGATCGCGGCGGCCGTGCGTGCGCTGGGGTACGAACCGCAGCCCTGGCGGGGACGTGACCCGCATTGAAACGCCGGACAGAGGCCCGGACTTCACGCCGGACGGGCAGGTCGGACCTCCCCGTCCCTCGGCGTGGCAAGCGGCAGGTGCACGCTGAAGGATGTGCCTTGCCCGGGCGTACTGATCACCCGAACCGTGCCGCCCATCGCTTCAATCAGGTGCCGCGACACGGTCAGGCCCACACCAGCCCCCACGCTTTCGTGCGCGTCCCGCGCGCGGGACTTGTCCGAGCGGTAGAAACGTTCAAACACGTGCGGCAGATCCTCTGGGGTGATGCCTTCTCCGGTGTCCTCCACGTCCACCCGGCCGGACCTTCCATCCTCGCGCACGCAGACAGTCACGCCGCCATGATGCGTGTGACGCAGGGCGTTGGACAGCAGGTTCACCAGCACCTGCGTCAACCGGTCCGGGTCGGCGACCACCTGAACATCCTGAATCACGTCCAGCGTGAGGGTCAGGTTCTTGTTTGCGAACGGCCGTTCGAACTGGGTGCAGGCGGTGTGGGCCTGCGCGGCGAGTGACACAGGCACCGGCACAACAGGAATCACCCCCGCCTCCGCCTGCGTAACGAGTGACAGGTCCTGGGTGAGCCGCTCCAGGCGCCGGATCTCCCTGATGATGTCCGGCCCGGCCTCCTCGATCCGGAACACCCCGTCGAGTAGGCCCTCAGTCAGTCCGCGCATGCCAGTCAGGGGAGTACGCAGCTCATGCGCGACGGTGCCGATCAGCTCGCGCCGGCGGGCCTCGGTCGCTTCGAGCGCTTCAGCCATGCGGTTGAAGCTGCTGGTCAGTTCTCCCAGTTCATCGCGGCCCATTTCCGGCAGGCGCTCCGAGTAGTGCCCGGCCGCGATGCGGGTGCTCGCGTGACTGACGCGCTGTACAGACCGCAGAATCTGACGGCTGACAAAGGCACTCACGATCAGCGCCACGAACAGGGTCACGGTGCTCGCCACCACCAGCGCACTCCCGAACGCGCCGGTGAACCCCTGGGAGAGCTGACGGCGCATTTCGGGAATGTCAGTGATGCCGAACATCTGCACCATCTCCTCGATGTGCCCCTTGTAGAAGAGTGGCGCGGTCAACTCCGCGACCACGATCATGGTGGTCGCGGCCAGCGCGATCACCGCCAGATACGACGCCAGCAGCTTGGCGCGTAACCCCATGCCGCCGCCTGGCCGTGCTGGCCTACCCGGCGCGGCCAAAGCGGTACCCCACCCCCCGCACCGCCTGGATGAAGCGGGGGGATTGTCCGGATTCACCCAGGTGCCGCCGCAAGCTGACCATATGGACATCCACGACCCGGTCGACTCCCGGAAAGTCCTCACCCCACACGCGGGTGATCAACTCGTTGCGCGTAAAGACCCGCCCGGGAAACTTCGCCAATTCGTGCAAAAGATCAAATTCCAGCGCGCTCAACTCTAAAATTTGACCCGCCAGGCTGGCCATACGGGCGACCGGATCAATTCGCAAGTCCTCGTACACGACGGGGAGCGGAGCAGATTCACCTGCGCTCCGGCGCAGGATGGCTTTGACCCTGGCCACCAGTTCCCGAGGGCTGAACGGCTTGACCACGTAATCGTCCGCGCCGAGTTCCAGGCCAAGCACCCGGTCAAACTCTTCTCCCCGGGCAGTGAGCAGAACGACCGGCACGTTGGAAGATGCCCGAATGCGTTTGCAGACTTCCAAGCCGTTCATCAGGGGCAGCATCACGTCCAGCACCACGAGCGCCAACCCACCAGCTTCGGCCTGCCGCAGACCATCCAGACCATCTGCGGCGATCTGGACTTGGAATCCTTCACGTTCCAGGTACGCCGCAGCCACCTTGCGGACGCTCGGTTCGTCATCCACCACCAGCACCTTTTTCATGAGTACGGGCAGTATGTCAGACGTGATTGCCGCTCAGAGGCCAGGCACGCCGATGGTCTCCAGGCCCATGTTCAATCGCTCGCGGGTGAGGCCGCCCCGGTCCATGAACTGGATGACCCCCTGCCGATCGATGAAGACCGTTTCTGGAATGCCCGCCACCCCATAGTTGATGGCGGTCGCAGATTTCGGGTCCCGCAGGTTGGGGTAGGCCAGCGCGAACTCACGGATGAACGTGCGGGCGTTGGCCTCTTTGGGCTCCTGAAAGAGAATCCCGATCACGGCGAGGCCCCTGCCCGCTGTTTGCCGCTCACTCAACTCGCGGAACAGGGGCGCTTCCTCCCGGCAGGGCGCGCACCACGACGCCCAGAAATTCAACACGACCGGTCGGCCTTTGAGGGCGGCGAGGCGAACATCAACCCCATCCAGGCTTTCCAAGGTGAAGTCTGGAGCCGGTCGCCCCACGAGAGGGCCACCGGACGTGGCGTTCCGGGCGGGGTTCAGCAGCGCCACGGCCAAACTGGTGGCGAGCCCGGCCGCAAGAAGGGGGGGCAGCAGGCGCTTCCACAGGGGAGGGGGCCGGTCGGGCGTCACGGCGCCTCGCCCATTGACGCTGGAAGGTCTTGACTTCCCGTCCGGCAACTCCAACGGCCTTGCCTCATCGGTTGGTCCGGCCGGTGCGTCTCCCAGCGGCTTTGTCGGTGCTCATTCATGGTCCAGGCCCTCCAGACGGGTGTGGTGCTCTTCTGTTGGCGCGCCCCCGGCCCTGCGGTTTCGCAGCATGGCCTCGATGGCGCGCACTTCTGAAGCCTGTGAGACGATCACCCGCTGGGCGAATGCCTGCACCTCCGGCCGCTGCACCCGCTTCAGCGCGCCTCTCGCCATCGTCACGCCGCCCTGGTGATGCCGGCGCATCAAGGTCAGGTACTGCGTTTCAGCCTGATCGACCGGAAGGCTCTGCAGGGCCCGCTCCTGTTCTGGGGAAGCGAGGCCCATGTGCGCGCGGTGCAGGCCCGCCATGGGCGCTGCGATGCCCGAGAGGGGACGGCCCCACGCCATCAGCCAGCCGCCCATGTGGCCTATCTGCGCCTGCTGCGTGAGGAGGATGTCCTGCGCGAGGCGCTTGACCGCTGGGTCCCGGGCGCGGTCGAAGAGGGTGACGCTCATGTTCACCGCCTGCGCGTGATGCGCGCTCATGTCCCGGGCGAACGTCACGTCGGCGCTGCCCTCCGTGGGCGAGCGGGGCCAGAGGGCGGCGGAGAACACGCCGAGGACCGCAGCGGCCAGCGCGCCGCCTGCCCACAGGCTCAGACCGTGCCGCTGTACGCGCCGCTGCATGAGGCCCCGATCTCGGGCGCTTCCCCGCCCTGCTCGTACTTCTGCAAAAACCGCTTCAGGCGCGCGTCTGTGGCGTCCTGCACGTGCAGCTGTTTGTTCCACGCGGTGATCACCACTGGAGCGGTCTGGGTGTCGTGTGGGGAGAGCAGGGCGTGGGTGCGGCCCTCCACCAGCTGTTTCAGGGCGTTCACCTGCTTGGCAGGCAGGTCCGGCGTGTAGGTGAGCCACACGGCGCCGTGTTCGAGGCTGTGTACGGCGTACTCGTCGTAGAGGGGGCGGTCGTACACGCCGCAGTTCTGCCAGGCCGGGTGGTGCGCGCCGCCCGCCGGTGGCCGCTGGGCGTAGTGGACGCGGCCTTCCTGGTGGTCGCCCCCGTCGTGCTTGAAGGACGTCACGCCTTCGATCTCACGTTCGCCTTGACTGCAGGAGGCGAGCAGGACGGTCAAGGTCAACAGCGTTCTCGTCATGGGTTCTCCTTCCGCAAGAGGCGGCCGGCGCGGCGAGGCGGGCTCAGGCCCGGGCATGAACAGTCAGGCCTTCAGGTGGTGAAGCGTTGGGCCGCCGTGGCGGTCGGCCCCAGGGGGAAGATGGGCGCAGCCGCCCATGCCCATTCGGCCTGTTACCTGTAAGCCTGTACAGGTATACTGAAGATAGCCCATGCATGTGTCCCGTTGCTGTCCACCCACCCCCCCGGTTCACGGGCAGGGGATGAGCACCGTCCTCAGGCTGGGCGGCCCTGTGCTCCAGGCGGTCCGGGCCCGCGTCCTGCGCTTGGGAGGGCCGCTCGAACCGCGTGCTCTGAGCCACGCGCCGGGCGTTCCTGGGATGTGCCGCAGCGCCGAAGGCTCAAGGCTCACCCCCCTGTGGTGACCCCGCCATCTCGGCTTCACCCCCTCCAGAGGTCCACGATGCCCCGATTCTCCAGTGCACCGCCCCGCCCCGGGGCCATCACCAGCCTGCTGCTCACCGCAGCGCTGGCCCTCGGCGCGGCCCAGGCCGCGGCGCAGACGGGACCCGTTCAGGGCGCCCCGCCCCTCCCGGTGAAGCCCACACCGCAGCTTGGCGCGTCGGCACCTGACGCGGGACGCCCGGCCTCTGCGGGGTAGCCTGCTGACACCAGGCCCGCGCCCGCCTTTGGCAGCCCGAGATTCAGCAGCGAGGGCGGCGCGACGCGCGTGGTCTTTGACCTCCCGCCGGGCGTGACGTACCGGTTGACCCCCACCGCAGATGGCCTGCGCATCGACGTGTCTGGCGCGCCGGTCCTGCCGGCCGTTCGCCCGGCGCTGGGCCCCAGCGTGACGGCCTACCGGTCTTCAAACACGCAGGTGTGGCTGGCCACGCCCTTTGCGCTCGCGCGGACGGAGGGGTGGCGGGCCAGTGAGGCGACCCTCGCGCGCGGCACACGCGTCCTGATTCTGGATTTTGGCCCCACGCTGCACGGGGGGGCAGGGGACTCCTTACGGGGGCTGCTGCGCGCTGGTGCGTTGGTGGCTGCGCCGCAATCCGCTGGAGGGAGCGTGGGCCGCCCAGGAAGCCCAGCGGTGAACGCCGCGCCCCGCCCCGTGTCGTCCAGCGCGCCGCTCGACGCGGGCCTGACGCCGAGCGACGTCATCTCCTCGGCGGCGGGCGTCACGCCGCCGCCCACCCCTCCGGCCCTGCCGGGGCAGACGCCCGGCCAGCCGAGCGCCCTGAGCGGAGAGGCGCCGGGCCGCCTTCAGACAGGCACCCCGCTGCCGACGCCGCGCATCAGCACGAATCCCGGCTTGACCCGCGTAGTGCTGGACCTGCCGCCCGGCGCGCGGTACCGCATGGTGCCCAGCGGCCTTGGGTTGAGGGTGGAATTGACGGGCGTCAGCGCTGAGGCGCGCTCTGCTCAGAATGTCAGTCCTGAAGTGCGGGCGTGGCGCTATGAACCCTCGCCCGAGGGGGTCACGGTGACGCTGCTCACGGGCACGCCGGTCACCGCGCGCAGTGGCTGGCGCGCCCAACTGGTGGCGCCGCTGGCGGGGTCCGACCGGTCCCGACTGGCCATCGACCTTTCACCCGCCCTGGCGGACCTGACGCCCCTCACCGCCAGGGAGCGCGTGGTGGCCGCCGTACCCGCACTGCCCGCCTCGGGGGGCGCGGCCATCCTGGCGCTGAGCACCCAGTGGGTCAAGCCGCGCGTCGTCATTGACGCGGGGCACGGCGGGCGTGATCCCGGGGGTGTGGGCGCGGTGGTTGAAAAGCAGGTGGCACTGGACGTGTCCCTGCGCGTGCGGGACCTGCTGCGCCCGGCCGGGGTGGAGGTGGTCATGACGCGGGAAACCGACCGGGAGCTCCTGCCGGACAAGGCCGCGGATCTGCAGGCGCGCGCCGCCCTGGGCACGCCCGGCACGCAGCTGTTCCTGAGCATCCACGTGAACGCGATGCCAGCGGCCAGCGCCCTCCGGGGGTACGGCGTGGAAACGTGGTGGAATCCGAACCACCCGCTGTCCAGTGCCTTTGCGGCGTTGCTTCAGACCAACGTGATTGCTGTCACGGGCGCGTTCTCGCAGGGGCTCAAGAACAACCGCGCCCTGGCGGTGCTGCGCAACAGCCGCATTCCGGCCGCCTTGATTGAGATTGGGTACACCAGTCACCCGGTGGACGGCCTGAACCTCCAGAATCCCAACTACCTGGACCGGGTGGCGCTGGGTATCGCGCAGGGCGTTCGGGAAGCGCTGGTGACGGGCGTGAGCGCCAGCGGCGTCGCGGGGGCCGGCAAGTAACGGTGGACAGCGCAGCTGCAAGCTTCTATCTGTACAGAAGTGCAGATATGGTGGGTCAAGCTATGCCTCGGACCCAACGCCCGGCCCGCCACTGGTGGCTCCCTGTCCTGCTCGCGCTGCCCCTGCTGCTTTCCGGCTGCGTTCAGGGTCCCCCCTCGCCCAAGCCGATCGGCGCGTACCTGCGTGGCACGTACGAGCAGCCGTACGGCGGGGATGAGGTGCTGGTGACCTTGGCCACCGGCGAGCTGGTCAATGCCGTCTCGTACGCGGACGGCCCCACCTACACGCGCGGCCAGCCGGTCATCGTCTGGAACACCGGCGACAAATACGTCCTCCATGACCCCGTCCGTTTCCCGTATCTCGCCTGGCTGCTCGCGGCCGTCATGGTGATCGCCGTGGCCGTCGCCCGTGGGAAAGGGCTGCGCGCGATCCTGAGCAGCGCCCTGACCCTGCTGGCCCTCTGGACGCTCATCCTGCCTGTCCTGTTGTCCGGCCAGAGCAGCGCCCTCCTGACCCTCCCCGCCCTGGCGTTCGTGCTCGCCCTCTGCGTGTACCTCGTGCACGGCTGGAACTGGAAAAGCCACGCCGCGTTGACGGCCCTCTTCACCACCACCACCGCTGGCTACTTCTTCACCGTCTGGATCACGCACCTGACCTTCCTCAGCGGCACCGCCGACCGGTCGGCGGTCGTCGCGCAGAACTCGTACGGCCTCGACGCCCTGAGCCTGTATGTGGTTGGCGTGGTGCTCTCCGCCCTGGGGGCCATGAACGACATCACCGTCACCCAGGCGTCCGTTGTGGAGACCGTTGCCGACAGCCACCCCAGCCTGCCTTTTCGCCGGTTGTATGCCCTGGGCATGCAGGTGGGCGGCGATCATGTCGGGAGCATGGTGACGGTCCTGGTGCTGGGGTACGCCGCTGGCGCCCTCCCCCTGACGCTGCTCCTGCGGGCCAACCAGAGCACGCCCCTGTGGGTCACCCTGAATGGCGAAGCCATGTTCGCGGAACTGACCGGGTTGCTGATCGCCCTGATCATGATGCTGCTCGCGGTCCCGCTCAGCACGGCGCTGGCGGCCTGGTGGCTGGGCCAGCGGCATCACAAGCGGCAGCGTCTGCTGGAAGGCGCCCAGAACAACTGACCCATGCGGTAGGAGAGTTAGCGCAGAGGTGGCCTCTCGGGCGTCGCCGTGCGTCTGAGCAGGCGTCAATCAAGATTCAGGCTTTCGCGGGCCTGCAGACTGAAAGCTTCGCTGGAAACCTTCGCCGCTTTTACCGGCGATGTAAACCTCTAACCAGGCGTTCTGCGCGGCCCTGAAGGCACTCGTGCTACGGTACCGGTACCTCACACCCTTATGGCCCACCCCCCGCCACGCGCGCCACACACCCACCCCGCCCACTTCCTGGCCGGCCTGACCCTGGCCAGCGGCTGGGACGTGCTGACGCCTCTGGGCACCGCGGCGCCCGTTCATGAAGGGCAGCATTCGGTCGGCTACTTCGTGCGGCACCGCGACGGGCGCGAAGGGTTCCTGAAAGCCATTGACCTGTCTGACGTCTACCAGGCCCCCAACGTCATGCTCGAGCTGCAACTCGTGTCCGCGCAGTTCAATTTCGAAGTCAAACTGCTCGACATTTGCCGGGACCTGCGCATGCACCGCGTCGTGCGGGCGATGGATCACGGCGAGGAGCGGCTGCCTGGCAGCATCGTCCCGGTGCCCTACATCGTGTTTGACCGCGCGGCCGGGGACATCCGCGACCACTTGGCCATGACGACCATCGATTCGGTCTGGCTGCTGCACTGCGTTCACCACGTCACGGTGGGGCTGCAGCAGTTGCACGGGGCCCGGTACGCCCACAATGACCTGAAACCCGCCAACGTCCTGGTGTTTCCCGGGGACGGCTGGAAGATTGGCGACCTGGGCCGGGCCGTGGACGCCCGCGGCACCTCCCCCCACCACGAGCATCTGTTCTCCGGCACCATGGAGTACGCCCCGCCCGAAGTGCTGTATTTCGCGCCGTCCACCGAAGTCTGGCGGGAGCGCAAATGGGCTGACCTCTACATGCTGGGCGGGCTGGTCACCTTCCTGTTTACCCATCAGCACTTCAATACGTATTTGTACGCTGAGCTGGACGAGCCCCTTCAGCCCATCATCTTCTGCGGGGAGTGGGAAGGCAGCTTTGCGGATCTGGTGCCGCACCTGCTGAGCGCCTTTGGCCGGGCGATGCAGGCGGTCGAGCGTGATCTGCTGGCCCGGGTCGGGCCGGAGCTGACTCCCGACCTGGCCCGCTGTATCCGGGAACTCTGCTTTCCAGAGCCTGCCCGGCGCGGGCACCCGAGCAACGTCGGCACCCTTGACCCCACGGGCGTGCAGCGGTACGTGAGTCTGTTTGACCGGCTGCGGCAGCGGGCCCTGCTGGCCCAGCGGCGTGCGCGGTGACCCAGTTGCCGCGGCAGGAAGACCGGCGCGTCCTTCCGCGCTGGCGGGAGACCGCCACCGCCGTCCAGCTGGGCGAAGCCAACAGCCTGAACGCTGCGCCGCCCAAGGAAGCGCAGCGTGTCCGGGCGCAGGCCAGCGTCCGCCTGTTGGAGTTACAGACGGCATTTGCCCTACACCCTTCCGTGGGGCGGGCCGCTGAACTCACCGGCGCGGCCACCCTCCTGCGCCAGGTTGAGGGCGCGCAGGCCGCCGCCGCCTTTTTGCTGCGCCACCCTCACGACACCACAGCGCGGGTCTTGCAGGCCGCCCGGCACATCCTGGGCCAGCCGTTGGCCGGGTTGCGTTCCCTCCCCACAGCCAACCTGGATGAACTGGCCCCAGACGACATGCACAGTGAAGTGCGCCGGCTGCGCGCGAACCTGAACGCGTTTGGCCGCGACCCACTGGCCCACGTGGACCTGGCCCGCATGTACGCCGCCCTGGGCGCGACCCGCAAGGCCGAGCGGCACCTGCGGGTCGCCGTGGGCCTGGCGCCGCACCACCGGCTGGTGCTCCGGGCGGCCGTGCGGTTTTACGTGCACGTTCAGGCGCCAGACGAAGCGGTTGATCTGCTCCGGCGTCAACCTCGTACCCCCCACGACCCCTGGCTGATGGCCGCCGAGATCAGCGCTGCCATGGTGGCGGGCCTGGTGCCCCGAAGCATCAAACGGGCGCGCGAAGTGCTGGACCGCCGGGAATTTCGGCCCCACCACATCAGTGAGCTGGCCGCGGCCCTCGGCACCCTGGAACTCCAGGACGCCAAACCCAAAACCGTGCGGCGGCGGCTCCAACAAGCGCTGGAGCAACCCACCGAGAACGCCCTGGCGCAGGTGCAGTGGGCGGCCCCTCAAGTGCGTCTGGACCTGGATGAGCGCCAGTGGCCCGACGTGCCGCGCAACTTTGAGGCGGCCGGATGGGCCAGCTATGAAGCCCAGCAGTTTCAGGCGGCGCGCGCCGCTTACCTCGCATGGTTCCAGGATGAACCGTTTTCCGCAGAACCCGCGATCCTGGCGGGGTATCTCTCGCACCTGCTTGATCCCACCCCCAGCCGGGCCATTGACCTCACGCGCATGGCGCTGGCCGCCTCCCCGGACGAGGACCTGCTGCTGAACAACATGGCCTTCTACCTCGCTGAAGCCGGGCAGCTCGACCTGGCCCAGCAGTACCTCGCGCGGACCCAGCCGCTGCCCCCTGACACGGAACTGGGCCTCACGCTCAGCGCCACCCAGGGCCTGATCGCATTTCGCCGTGGCAACGAAGAACTGGGGCGCGCGCGCTATGAACAGGCCATCGCGGCGGCGCGCGCCCGGTCGCTGTGGGAATACGAAACGCTCGCCACGCTGTACTACAGCCGGGAACTGGCCCGCATTCAGGATCCATCTGCCCCGGAACGGCTGATGCGGGCGCGCCTCATGGCAGAAAAGATTGCGGAGCCTGGGCTGGTGCTGACCGCTCAGCGCGCCATGGCCGACGTGCTGGCCTTCAGTGAGGCGTAAACGCGGGGGTGGCCTGAGGCCACCCCCGCGCAAGGTTCGCTGATCAGGACGCTTTGAGCCGCAGGGCCGCCACCTGGGCGTCAAACTCCGCTTCTGTGATCACCCGCACCAGTCCGGTGTCATCGCGGCGGATCATGGTGTAGTAGCGGGAGTTGTTCTCCAGGCGGCCCAGCTGGACATTAAAGGCCTGAACCACCGTCGCACCGTCGGGACGCTTCTCGATTTTGACGGGCACGGTGCCCACCAGATAAAACTTGGTCATCTACTCACCGCCTCCTTCTGCACTGACGCTGGCCCAGACCTGCTGGTACATCAGTGTACTCGCATCAATGAGTGTATCCAAGACAATCCGCTCAATGGCGGACAGTTCTGCCTTGCGTTCGAGGACCCGCCGCATTTCGTACAGGCGGTGCTCATAGGCGTCCAGCTCATCAAATGCCGCGTGACAGAACTTAATTTCCGCCGCGTGCCCCTGCACAGAGACCACAAACTGCAGGTCGCGGTAGCCACTGGCCTGAGGCTTGAGGAACCGGTCTTGAAAGGCCAGCACGTCAAAGCCCTCATGCACGCGCGCCGCCGCCGCGTATAGGGGGGCGAGTTGCCCAAACACGTATTTGCCCCCCAGGATGTCGAGTGGCACCAGACCGAACAGGTTACCTTTCTCTTCCGTGCGGGCCCAGCTTTTGATGCCGTTCGGCCGGGGGGTGGCCCGCGCGCCAGAGAGGGTGCCGAAGAGCGTGAGTTGAGAGAGGAATTCGTTGCTCAGGTCCTGCGCCTGGGCATAGGCTTCTTGCAGATTCTCGGTGGGTTGTCGAATCTCGGCTGGCCGTCTGGGAAAGCGTACACGAAGCGCGTGCGTGACGTTGAGCAGCTCGGCCGACAGCCCATGTGATGAGGCATTGGGGGAAAGGTCATCTGCCGTCATGGAAGGTGGTCCAGTCTACTCAAGAGGTTCTCCCCGCCTACGCTTGATCGCCAGGCAGGTGGCAGGCGCCGGCTGAGCACCGGAGGTCACGTCCGTGGCGCAGGGCAATGTATCGGAAAACCACTGCCCCTTTTTGCAGGAAGGAGGCATCGGCCGACCTGGCGTCTGTCTGGGACCGACGCAAAACAGGCTGCGAATGGCCCTGAAGGCCGTTGCTGAAACCTGGTCCTGCACGGTGTGCCTTCAACTTCTGCCGCGCGTCCGTCTCGCCCCCCGTACAGTAGGTGTTATGGAGACTCCAGGCATCTGGGCGCGGATGCGCGCCTTTACCCGTGGCGAGCGCGACGCGCAGACCCTCTACGCCTACCGGCAGGCGGGTGCGGCGGTGCATCCCCTGCTGGACGCGGCGGAACGCCGCCGCTTCGACCTGCTGGTGGGCGGCGTCAGTCCCTTTGCCCTCAAGCGCCATGTGGGGCTGGAACTGGCCTGCGCCTGGAACGCTTTCGCCCTGCAAACCCTGGGGGACAAGATGCTGGCGGCCGATGAAACGGCCGATCCAGGCACCGTGGGCTTCGTGCCGCCCGTAACATTTGATCAGGTGGAGGCCTATTACCAGCAGGTGCAGCGCTGGCTGGGTCACGCCAGCCAGGCGACCCATGATCCCGACTTTGACCTGCCCCAGGGCACCCTGCCCGCTGCCCTGCCGGCCTGGTCGCCCGTGGAGCCCTGTCCCCGGCCCCACCTGGAGGCCATGATGGCGGCGCTGGAGGCCATGCGCCTGCATGCCGAAGCGGCGATGCACGGCCTGGAGGAGGCCACGCCCCCCAGCGATCAGGCCAGACTCGCCAAGCTTCGAGGTCAGTTTGCCGAAGCCATGTCCAAAGCCCAGTACGCCGCGGGCATGTACCGGCCGAACGCCTCCGCCGAACTGCATGAGCAGATTGAAACCCAGGCCAAAGCCGCCATTGAAGCCCTGTACCGGGCCGGCCAACTGATCAGCTACCCGGCCCTGATGAATGAGCGCCCGCCGGGCACAGGCGCGCCCAAGCGCCCACGGGGAGGTGGGCCCTTCCTGCGCACGCCGCTGCCCGGCGAGAAGGGGTTTGACCCCTGGGCCATGACCGATCCAGCGTCCACCGCGTCCCTGAAACGCAACCCGGATGCAGCGCGCGTGATTGCCGAGATGTGGGCCCTGGACCCCGATCCAGCCGCAAGTGTGGCCCTGTGGGATGACATCCGGCGCGCCGTGGAGACGGGTGGCGCCGCCATCGCCCGGACCAGCAGTGGCACGCCCGTCGGCTTTTACTTCTGCACACCCTACTGCGCCATTTACGAGGCCAAGCGGCCACTGCGGCTGGGCGACACGTCGGTGGCGCCGGGGGAGCGCTTCACCCTCGAATGTGCGGCGGAAGGCGTGCGGGTTGGCTACCCCTTCAAACGGGAAATTGTGACTGGCACGTTTCAAAGCGCGGCCATTGATTACTGCGACCCGGATCAACCGCCCCCCCACGAGTAAACCGGCGCTCTGAAGGTCACCTGAGGACGACAACCCGGCGCAGGCCAGGGGCGGGGGCAAGGACGTTCACCAGTTCCGCCGCCGCCCATCCACCCTGCACGGCTCATCAGGATTCGGGTACACCCGTGATGGAAGAACGGGTGTACCCCACCGAAGACAGAAGGAAAAACGGGGACGGAGCGGCGTGAAGGCACCGAAACTTCGGTGCCGGAACGGATGATCCGGAATCCGGCTCAGGTCTCTGCCCCGATTGGCTCCACAAATCCCTTGTACGCAGCAAGGAACACCATGGCAACAACCGTCATGGCCACGAGGGCATACCGGAGTTCCGATTGAGGCAGGCCTCCCGCGCCTTCCCAGAACAGGCTCACCAGTTTGCCGCCGGATGTCCCCGCCGCAATGACGCCCAGCAGGGCGGCCATCAGCCATTGGAACTGCTGTCTCTTGAAATTTCGACGTTCTTTGAATTTTTCAAGATTCAGAGTCGTATTGAATGCGATGGCCGCTCTTGTTGCTTCGATGTTGTGCGCCTTCTGTACCTCAGTGAACCAATCATTGAGCTCACCGAAGTGAAAAGGACGTCGACTGGCGTAGTCATATAACGTCTGGCGCTTCCGGTTGGTGATCAGCTCCTCAACAGTGTGGGCGTGAAGGAGAGCGCGCTCCTCACATTGCCACAGACTGCCATTGATGAAATCCACCAAATCCACATGTGATTGAAGCGCATAAATCAGTTCGTTGGCGTTCGGGTCATCTCCTTCATATCCATCACGTCCTGAGCGGGAGTACACGAACAGGTTGAGGGCCTGACCGGTATAGCTCAGATAATCCTCCGCTGATCGCAACGACTCACCCAGATGTTTCTGCGCCTGAGGGCCAGGAATGTCCTTGGAGCGGCTCATGATGTGCCCCAGTTCTGCGGCGTATCTGCTGTGAATGTCCGAGGCGGTCGGGGGATGATTGCGCATGGAGAGCAGGTACACGTTCGGGGTGCCGCGCCAGAATTCACCCTGTTCGTAGCGCGCTTTTTTTGGCCCAAGAAGCCGATAGCGCCACCCTATCCTGGGCTGATTGAGGAGTGTCGTCAGCGCATTGCTGAGCATGGTGGTGACGGTCGTCAATGACATTGGCGCCCCCTCCCCCTTGCCTTCTGGATCAAGCGAAATCAAATCGTGGTCGAATGAATCGGGGCCACCCTCTACTCGGTTGACGGAGCGGGCAATCAGGTTTTCAAGCCTTTGCCACTGGCGCAGCGCTGAGCGCCTGCTCTCGTAATACTCATCTTCGAAGATCAACTTCCGCCCATCTAACTTCATCAGGGCTGGAGGCACGAGGATATCCGTGGCCACTGACATGGGCGAATTCAGGAAGTCGTCGATCAATTCCCGAGTCGAGATCAGATTTCCATTTGACATCAGGCGGAAATGCATCTGGAAGACCCCGTTCTGGTGAACGGTCAGGGACGGGTAAAGCCTGATGTGCTTGCCCGCCGTCTTGAGCTCACAAGGCTCCAGGAACGCCCTGAAATAGAGCAGCTCCTTCGCCACCATTGGACTCACGTAATGATGCTCGAAAAACCTCATCTGTGCGGCGTGGAGGGCAGACTGCATTTGATAGGGCCCCAGCCCCTCGGGAAACGTGAACGCGGCCGTGCGCGGCCTGACGAATGGCTCCCGATGGATGTCGAAGGGCTCAGCGTGAATGGACTGAGATTTCCAGATGAGAAAGCCTTCGGAGTAATGCGAGACGACGGCCAGACCCGACTGAACGACATCAGCCGCCAGTTGCATGAAATGGTCATGTCGAATGGCACCCGTGAAGTATGTGGTGTAGGCAAAGATGATGTCCCAGTCCAACCAGATCAGCACGTCAACTGTGCTTTTACCCAGGCTGACCGACAGTGGACGAAAAACGTCCAGGGACCGCTCATTGAAGATGGAGGGACACACTCCCTGTGGTCTGATGAACGTCAATGTTTTGGTGTGCAGCCCGGCAGAGACCGCGTACCTCTCCACTTGCGGGACATGGTTGAAACGGGACACAGCGTCAGCATAGGACTGAGCGCGACGCAGTGGACGTGGTTTACGCGAGAGGAGCGACGGTTGACGTCAGAGGGCCAGGCCATTGCGCCAAGCGACAAGGCGCGATGTGCCTTGTCCATCCCACGTCTCTGGACGGACGACAGGTGCATCAACTGGCCCTCCGCCTGCGCGCTGGATCATGACCAGCCACCCCGGGAGGGCCACCAGGAGTGCTGGACTGGGCCACTGCCAATACGCTGTTCGCCCTTTGAATTGGCATGTGGGCCGCCGAGCAGGTCGCGGTGCACAGCGCCTGACGCCAGATTCTTATACTGGTGGCCCATGACCCGCTTCTCACTGGCCCTGTTGACCACAGCCCTCCTGAGCAGCGCCTACGCCGCGCCGCTGACGGTGACCGTGCTGCACACCGACGACCTGCACGGGCGCCTGGAGCCCACCAAGATCGGCGACAACCTGTACGGCGGTTACGCCCGGCAGGCCACACTGGTGAAGCAGTTCAGCGCACAGGACCCAAACCCCCTGGTCCTGTCGGGCGGCGACACCTTCCAGGGCACACTGTTCTACAACGTGTACAAGGGTCTGGCCGACGTTCTGTTCATGAACCTGATGGGCTACGACGCCATGGCGGTGGGCAACCATGAGTTCGACGATGGTCCAGAGGCGCTGGCCAAGTTCGCGGAGCGGGCCACCTTTCCGCTGCTGGCCGCGAACCTGGACGTCACGGCCGAGCCCCTGCTCAAAGACCGGATTAGACCCTATGCCGTGATGACCGTCGGCGGGCAGCAGGTGGGCGTGATCGGCGCCGTGACGCCGGACCTGCCGCAGATCAGTTCGCCTGGCCCGAACGTGAAAATGCTCGAATTGATGGCGAGCCTGCGCAACAGTGTCAGCGCACTGCAGGCCCAGGGCGTCAACAAGATCTTTCTGGTCTCGCACCTGGGGTACACCCTGGAGCAGGAGGTGGCGCGGACCGTCTCCGGCATTGACGTGATTGTTGGTGGGCACTCGCACACCCTGCTGGGCACCTTCACCAACAAGGACTTCCCGGCCAGCGAGGGGCCGTACCCAACCATTCTGCCGAACCCGGACGGCAACCGGACCCTGCTGGTGGCAGCGTGGGAGTGGGGCAAAGTGCTGGGGCGCCTGAAAGTGACCTTCAATGACAGCGGTGCGGTCGAAAGCTGGGAGGGGAACCCCGTGCCCGTCACCGCTGACATCGCTGAAGACCCCACCGCCAAGCGCATGGTGGAGACGCTGACCGTGCCGATTGCGAACCTGCGCCAACGGGTGATCGGGCAAACCACGCGCGGCCTGAACGGCAACCGGGAGATCGTGCGCCGGCGCGAGAGCACCATGGCGAACGTGCTGGCCGACGCCGCGCTGGCCGCCGCGCAGAATGCTGGCGCACAACTCGCGTTCGTGAATGGCGGTGGCGTGCGGGCCAGCATCAACGCTGGCCCGATTACCTTTGACGAGGCCATCACGGTGCAGCCATTCGGCAACACCCTGACGGTTCTGACCCTGACGGGGACCCAGATCAAGGCGGCACTGGAACACGGCGTGGCCACCTGGAGTGAGAACAAGGGGCAGTTCCTGCATGTCAGCCGCGGCGTGAGTTACACCTTTGACCTGGGGCGCCCAGCGGGCAGCCGCGTGACGGCCGTGACCTTGAACGGCCAGCCGCTCGTCGACGCCCAAGCCTACAAGGTGGCCATGAACAACTTCACGGCGGGTGGAGGGGACGGGTTCACGATGTTTCAGGGTGCGCCCCGCCTGGACACGGGGACGCTGGACGTGGACATCCTGGTGCGTTACCTGCAGGGGCAGCCTGCGGTGGACGCTGAGCCAGAAGGCCGTATCGTGATTCTCAACGAGCCCAAGTGAACAGGACAAACGGCGCCCCCAATGGGCGCCGCCGCATGAAAGCCTGACCCATGTCAGGCTTCTTCAGTGTACAGGTGAGGTGAACGACGGCCACGCCACCCCCAGTGTGGTCGGCACAACGGGTCGCCTGCAGTCCGCACCGGCAGCAGAGGCCAGGGGAAGACTCCTCTGGCCTCTGCTGCTGTTCAGGTCAACAGGGGGCCGAAGGGGACGCTTCCGTGGGTGGGCGTCGGCGTGACGGACAGACTGGCGGTGACCGCCAGGATGAGGCTCAACAGCGCCACTTCCAGTGACAGCAGGGCGTCCACGCGGCCCTGACGCGCCAGGCGTCGCCGGAGCAGGCCCGCCACCCCCAGCGTCACGCCAACGAACACCAGTTTCAGCAGCAGCAGCCGGCCGTAACGGCTGTCCAGCGTGGGCACGCCGCCAGCATGTTCCCAGGTGGCCACTATGCCCGTCACGGCCAGCACCAGCACACAGGCCGTGGCCACCGGTGCAAAGCGGGTCAGGGCTGCCAGACGGCCGTCCGGCCAGGCCACCAACGTCAGCACGCCGCCAAGCCAGACGGCCATTGCGCCGCCATGCGCCGCGTGGAGAAGCCGAACGCTGGGACCATGGCCAGCACCGTGCCCCAGTCCGCCCACCCTCGGCCGGCTCGGCCGGCCCGCTGGCTCCAGAATGCCCCGCATGCGCGGCTGCGCCTGGGGTGGCCAGGGCCAGAGGCTCGCGTCCCAGGTACACGAAGGCGCCGAGGACACACAGGACACTCAGCAGCCAGCGCATCTGGGCCTGGGCCATCTGTTGCGCCGTTACCTGGACCGGCTCACTGTGCGGCCCCGCTGATGGTGATCAGGGTGTTGGGACCCTGCTGCACGGCCGTGTAGTGCAGCTCGGCCGGTACGGCGCGGCCCATAAAGGCCGAGTAGTGGGTGGCTTCCCGCAGTTCGTCGTCCAGCAGAATAAAACCTTTGTCTCGCAGGACCTGGGCCGCGACCAGCGGCTGCCAGCCGGACACCAGGTACTGCTCAACCCGGCTCTCCCCAGCCCGGACTTCCCGGCGGTAACTCTGGCTGTCCGGACAGGTGGGGCTCAGGCCGACGGGGAGCGGTGCCAGACCGTTCCACAGCGTACCAGGCGTCTCAATGCAGTACAGCGGCGAGCGCCAGCGCAGGCTGTCCGCCAGCCACCACCCGGTGGGCACGCTGACCAGCGCGCCGCCCAGGAGGGCGAGCGCCAGCGTCCGCCGCTGCCCCTTACTCGGTCGCGTGATCCAGGGCATTACGGATGGTGGTCGTGACATGGTGATCGAGGAGCCGGTAATAGGCAATGCGGCCTTCCTTGCGGAACGTGACGATGCGGCCGGTGCGCAGGAGGCGCAGCTGATGACTAACGGCACTCTCGCTGATGCCCACCACCGCTGCCAGATCACACACGCACAGCTCAGTCGTCTTCAGCGCACTCAGAATCTTGAGCCGGGTGGGGTCCGCCATCAGTTTCAAAAAGGCGGCTGCGTCCTCAATGCAGACGTCCTCCGGTTGGTGGGTGCGCGCCAGTTGGACGGCCTCCGGATGCAGACAGGTCACTTCGCACACGTCGTCTTGAGAGGCGGTTCTCATCACGTCAGTGTAGAGGCTGGTCAAGACACCTGCTGTCACTGCATCACCGTCCGCACGTCCGCCGCAATCCGGTCCGTGAGGTTGAGCTGCGTGTAATCCCACACCACTCGCCGGTTGCCCTCTTTGTCAACCAGATAGACACCGGTCGTGTGATTCACGTCGTAGCGGTCGGGCGCCGTGACATTCGAATACTCAAACCCGACGCCCCAGGCGGCTGCCGCCTGGCGCAGCGGCGTTTTGGGGATCACCAGACCGCGGGCGTCTGGGCTGAAGTAGCGGACGTATGAGCGCAGTTCCGCTGGCGTGTCCCGCCCAGGATCAACCGTAACGAGCAAACTCACAAAATCTGTGCGCTGCCGCTCTGGGAGTGTCTGCCGCACCCGTTCCAGGGCCGCCAGGGTGGTGGGGCAGATATTTGGGCAGTTCAGGAAGCCGAAAAAGACGGCCACCGTTTTGCCTTTGAAATCAGCCAGGGCCAGGGGACGACCGTCGTCACCGGTCCCGGCCAGGGGCGGGGCCGCGGTGCCGGGCGGATAGGCCGTACCGAGGAGGGCCTGCGGGTTGCGCAGCCGGGTGTACAGCAGCGCCAGGGACAGCAGGGCCGCCACCGCCAGCAGCGCCAGGGTCAGCGAGCGCTGCCAGGACCGGGGGGCCTGTGCGAGGGGCAGGGAGTCAGACGTCATGGTGTGTCCTTCAACATGGGGGAATTAAGGGTGAAGATGGGTGTTGGCCGTGCGGTGGGCCCCGGGCACCTCAAGCTGCACCGTGACGTGCTCAATGCCGTGCCGGCTGGCCACTTCGCTGATCCGGGCGTGCAGGTCGGCAGGTGGGGCCGGACTGACCAGATGCGCCGTGAGGCTGTGCTCGCCGCTGCTGACGCTCCACACATGCAGGTCGTGTACGTCCGTCACGCCTGGCAGGGCGGCGAGTTCAGATCGCAGCGCGCTGAGGTCCAGACCGTCCGGCACCCCTTCCATCAGGACATTCACGCTCGCCTTGAGCAGCTGCCAGGTTCTCGGCAACACCCACAGGCCGATCAACGCCCCGAGCACCGGATCAATCCAGGTCTGGCCGGTGAAGCGGATCAGGAGCGCGCCCACAATGACGGCCACTGACCCCAGCAGGTCACCCATGACTTCCAGGTAGGCCGACTTCATGTTCAGGCTGTCCCCACTGCCCTGCACCAGCAGGCGCGCACTGATGAGGTTGACCACAAGCCCCAGGGTGGCCACGATCAGCATCGGGGTGGTCTGCACCTCGACCGGGGCCTGCAGCCGTCCATACGCCTCGACGAGAATGTACAGCCCGATGGCGAACAGGGCCGCCGCATTCACCGTGGCCGCCAGAATCTCCGCGCGGCGGTACCCGAAGGTGCGGCGGCGATCAGCGGTCCGCTGGCCGATCTTCAGCGCGAACAGCGACAGCGCCAGGGCCATCACGTCGGTGAGCATGTGGCCTGCATCTGAGAGCAGGGCCAGGCTGCCGGAGAGCAGGCCATAGATGACCTCAACGACCAGGAAACTGCCGGTCAGGAGCAGCGCCAGCGTGAGCTGGCGGGCATTGGCAGCGGCGCCGTGGCTGTGGCCGTGGTCACTCATGGTCCATCGTGTCCATTGAGTGGGACGGGGCGGTTGACGGAACGGTGACCTTGCGGCCCCCAAGCAACGCGTCGATGGCCAGGATTTCTGTGGTCTGGGCGCTCACCACCCGCTGTGCAAACGCCCGCACCTCCGGGCGGCGCACCGCGTTCAGAGCCGACGTGGCCATGGCCACGCCCCCCTGATGGTGCCGGCGCATGAGCAGCAGAAAGCGGGTCTCAGCGGTGGTCACCGGCAAGGTGTTCAGCGCGGCCTCTTCACCTGCTGGCGCCATGCCCATGGCCGAACGGTCCATGCCCTTCATGGGCGCCTCCCGCCCGGCCAGCGGCCGGCCCCAGGCCATCAGCCAGCCCTGCATCTGCCCGATCTGCGCCTGCTGGGTCAGCAGAATGTCCTGGGCCAGCAGGCGCACTTCGGGGTCGGCCGCGCGCCTCAGGAGGGTGACACTCATGTTCACGGCCTGGGCGTGGTGGGCCGCCATATCGCGGGCGAAGGCCACGTCCGCACTGGGCTCGCGGGGCGGCGCCGGCCAGGCGACGGCCAGACCGGCACCCAGAGCGGCGGTGGCCAGCGCCGCGCCTCCCCAGCGAATCAGACCGTGTCGTCGTACGCGCCGCTGCACGAGGCTCCAATCTCTGGTGCTTCACCGCCCTGCTCATAGGTCTGGACGAACGCTTTGATCCGGGGGTCCGAGGCGTCTTGCACCTCCAGTTGCTTGTTCCACGCACTGAGGACGATGGGGGCCTTTTGTGTCTCATGGGGCGAGAGCAGGGTGTAGGTGCGTCCATCCAGGGTCTCCCGGAGTTGCAGCACCTGGCTGGTGCTCAGGTTCGGCTGATACGAGACCCAGACTGCCCCGTGCTCCATGCTGTGCACCGCGTACTCGTCGTAGATGGGCCGCTCATAGACGCCGCAGTTTTGCCACGATGAGTTGTGTTCGCCTCCCGCCGGTGGGCGCTGCGCGTACTCCAGGCGGCCGGGCTTATGGGCGCCGCCCTCGAACTTGAAACTCTTGACGCCCTCAATCTCACCCCCGGTCTGATTACAGGCAGCGAGAAAGGCGGTGAGGGCCAGCAGCAGCAGTCGTTTCATAGGGTCTCCAGACGATGACATGAAGCGGGAATAGGGGCGTGGGGGCCATCAAGACAGAGGCTGCTTCCGCGCGTGGGCGGCGCGTCGGTCCTGACGCCAGGAGAGGATGAGCAAGGCGCCTGTCCCGGCACACACCAGCACGTCGGACAGGTTGAAGACAGGAAAGGGCTCTCTGGATACCGCTCTGGACACGGTGTCCAGGAGCGGTGACGTGAGGTAGTCCACCACGGCGCCCCGCATCAGACCGTCCAGGCCATTGCCCAGCGCGCCCGCCGCGATCAGGGCCAGCGGCCAGATCCAGCGGCGGGGCACGCGGCCCAGGCCCAGGGCGCCCACGAGGCCGAGGCCGACGAGCACCCGCAGCACGGCCAGAGGCGCGGCAAAGCCGCCCAGCAGGCCCCACGCCATGCCCGGATTCAGGGTGAAGCCCAGGTGAAGGACACCTGGAAGAAGTGGGCGATTCACCCCTGGCTCAAGGGTGGTGACGGCCCAGGCTTTCAGGAGGCCTTCGGCGACCAGGAGCGCCAGGACCAGGAGGAGGGGACGCCACTTCATGCGGTGCCCTTGAGCGCGGCGAGCAGGCCCGGGCGCTGCTGGTCCACCGTGCCGAAAAAGACCTGCTCGCCCACCACGGTGACGGGGGCGACCCGCACGTCGGTGACCTGGCGCAGCGCCGCCAGGGCGCCTGGGTCCTGGCGCAGATCCCGTTCGGTGTACGCGGCCCCGCAGCGGCTGAGCAGCCGCGCGACGGCGTGGCAGTCCGGGCAGTTGGGCACGGTGTAGAGGGTGATGGGCGCCTTTGCGGCCGTCACGCGGGCACCGCAGCGTCCGTGTGGGGAGCGGGAGTGGTCAGGGCGTCCTGGCCTTTCCAGCGCAGCAAGCGCAGGGCGTTGGCGGTGACCAGGGCAGTGGCGCCGGTGTCGGCCAGAATGGCCATCCAGAGGTTGGTGTAGCCGAGCAGGGTGGTGACGAGGAAAATGGCCTTGAGGCCCAGGGCGAAGGCGATATTGACCTTGATGTTGCCCATGGTGGCGCGCGACAGGGCCACCAGGTCGGCCACACCCGAGACCCGCTCACGCAAGAGGGCGGCGTCGGCGGTTTCCAGGGCCACGTCGGTGCCGCCCCCCATGGCGATGCCCACATCACTCTGGGCCAGGGCGGGCGCGTCGTTGATGCCGTCCCCGACCATCGCCACGCCGCCCTGCGCTTTGTAACTGGCGATGAGGCGCAGTTTGTCTTCGGGCAGCAACTCGGCCTGCACGTCCAGCCCCAGGTCCCGGCCGATGGCCTGCCCGGTGCGGGCGTTGTCGCCGGTGAGCATCACCGTTTGAATGCCCAGGTCCTTCAGGCGGGCCAGCGCGGCGCGGGCGTCGGGGCGGGGTTCGTCGCGGATGGCCAGGACGCCCAGAGGCGTGGCGCCCTCCAGCAGCACGACGGCGGTGCGGCCCTGCTCCTCGAAGGCGGTGATGGTGCTGAGGAGCGCCGGACTCAGGGGGGCGAGTTCTGCCGCGTGACGGGGGGAACTCACGCTCAGGGCGCGCCCCTCCACCGTGGCGCTCGCCCCTTTGCCCGGCAGGGCCTGCGCGCCCTGAGCGGCGGGGATGGTCACGCCCTCCTGCTGCGCGGCGGCGGTGATGGCCTTGGCCAGCGGGTGACTGCTGCCGGACTCCACCGCCGCCGCCAGGCGCAGGACCTCGGCCCGGCCCACCTGGTCGCCCACAATGTCAGTGACCCGGGGCCGGCCGGCGGTCAGGGTGCCCGTTTTGTCAAAGGCGATGGTCCTCACCGAACCGATGGTCTCCAGCGCGCCGCCGCCCTTGATCAGCAGGCCGCGCCGGGTCCCAGCGCTGATGGCGCTGGTGATGGAGGCGGGCACGCTCAGCACCAGGGCACAGGGGCAGCCGATCAGCAGCAGGCTGATGCCCTTGTAGAGCCAGTCATGCCAGAGTCCACCGAAGAACAGCGGCGGGACCAGAGCGACCAGGGCAGAGACCAGGACCACCCCAGGGGTGTAATACCGGCTGAAGCGGTCAATGAAGCGCGCGGTGGGGGCTTTGCTCCCCTCGGCTTCTTCCACCATGTGGATGATGCGCGCGATGGTGTTGTCGGCCGCCGCTTTGTCCACCCGGAGCTGTAGGGTGCCGTCGGTGTTGATGCTGCCGGCATAGACCGCGTCGCCGGGGCCTTTGACCACCGGCACACTTTCGCCGGTCACTGGGCTGTCATCCAGACTGGAGGTGCCGGTCAGGATGGTGCCGTCGGCCGGCACGCGCGCGCCCGGGTTGACCTGCACCGTCTGACCAACCTGCAAGGCGTCGGCCGGGACTTCCCGGGGCTGAGCGCCGTCCAGCAGCAGGGCGGTTTTCGGGGCCAGGGCCGCGAGGGCCTGAATGCCGGCGCGGGCCCGGCCAGCGGCCACGCCTTCAAGCAACTCGCCGACTGCGAAGAAAAAAACCACCACGGCGCCCTCAGCGGCTTCCCCGATGGCCACGGCGCCAATCGCCGCCAGGCTGACCAGCATGTTGATGCTGAAAGGATCACCCAGGCGCGCACTGGCAAGCGCTTTCTTCGCCAGCGGCCAGACGCCGAGCAGGGTGGCGGCGATGTAGCCCGCGGTCGACAGCGACGGCTGCACAAAGCCCAGCAGCCAGGCCAGCGCCAGCAGCGCGCCGGACACCACGACCAGCCGGCCCTGACCCGTGCGGTACCACGGTGTACCTGGGGGCGCGACCTCATGGGTGTGGCCAGCATGGTTGCCGTCAGGGTGGTTGTGGGGCTGAGAACCGGCCGGCGCGGCTGACCCGAGCAGGGCAGGCACGTAGCCCAGCGATTTGAGGTTCTTCTCCAGCAGGCCCCTGGGCGTCTGCCCTTCATCCAGGTGCAAGGTCAGGGTCTGCTTGGTAAAGCTGGTCTTCACGTCGCTGGTGCCGGGCAGCGTGGCCACCATGCGCTCGACCGTCTGCACGCAACTGGCGCAGTCCATACCCTCGACAAAGTAGGTCAGGTGGTCCGGATGATCGTTCCGGCTGGAGGAGGGGGTCATGGCCCTATGATAGCTGAGCTGTCACTCATATGTAAATCTACTCAGATATGAAGGTGATTTGACTTGGGGTTCATCGGGGCATGGGGGACTGGGGCGTACGTTCGGGGCTCAGGAGGCACCACGATGACTGAACAAGATCAGATCAGAGAGCACATGCCCGTTGTCTGCGCCGATGGCCAGCCCCACGGCCAGGTGGACCGTCTGGACGGCGAGTACATCAAACTCACCAAGGACGAGTCCGGCCAGCATCACTGGCTCCCGCTGAGCGCGGTGGATCACGTGGATGAGCATGTCCACCTCAACCTGAGCCACGCCCAGGTGCATCAGCAGTGGCTGGATGAAGACCCCCATCCCGAGCACAGGCAGTAAAAGGCTGGGCGGAGCGGCGACCCCTGATCAGGAGTCGCCGCTCTTTCTTGACCCTGTCTCCTGACGCACCTGAGCGAGATACGGGTCGGTTGCCGTGCCTGGCTCCCGCCCCGTCTGATGTGAACAACGGGTGCGCCAGATGAGCCCGGACCCTGGGGTCAGGAGCGGAATCCCCCAGCGCACCAAATTTAACCCTGCTGAGGTGGGCTGATATAGATTCGAATTGAATCGTTTCTAGGCGATTCAATCCAAGCGGAGTGATTGGAAGGAACTCAGGACGCTGAAATGGAAGCCAGAATCATCCAGCGCGAGGCCCAGACGGCAAGGCAGGCCGACCCCGGCTCGAAAACAAATGCTGGAAGGCACCATTATCGAACAGAAGGCCAGACTCGTCCCGAAGCGTCAGGTGCAGATTGCCCTGGGGAAAGGCTGCACGGGCAATGCGCGCCGTGTCTTCTGGAAGACACAGGAGATCGGGTGGACGCAACATGCTTGAGTGTGCCCCACCATCTGTCAGACTCACACCCAACGGCACCTCACTGAATAGAATAGATGGGTGACTACTCTGACTGCGCCCACGGTGCTGGACCAGCTCAAGGCGCTCGCCCAGGACACCCGCTACGATCTGGTGCGCCATCTCGCCCAGGGCGAACACTGTGTCTGCGACCTCGAAGCGCTGCTGAATCTGCCGCAGTCCAAAGTGTCGTACCACCTGGGCATTCTGAAAGAAGCGGGCCTCGTGACCGCCGAGCAGCGCGGCAAGAACATGTATTACGCGCTGCGCCGCGAGCCCCTGTTCTACATCGGTGGCCAGCTTCTCGCCGATCTCTTCCCAGATCACGGCACCTTGACACATCAACCGAAATCGGTGTGTTAACGTGGCCCCGTGCCCCGTGTCCTGATTCTCTGCACCCACAATTCCGCCCGCTCCCAAATGGCCGAAGCCCTCACCCGTGACGCGGCCCGGCGCCTGGGCGTGGACCTGGAGGTGCATTCCGCCGGAACCGAAGCCACGCGGATCAAAGATGACGCTAAAACCGTGATGGCCGAACTGGGCATTGACCTGTCGATCCATATCAGCAAGACCCTCTGGGATGTGCCTGACGCACAGAACTTCGACTACGTCGTCACCGTTTGTGACAGTGCCGCTGAAGCGTGCCCGGTGTACCCCGGCAAAACCAACCGGCGTCACTACCCGTTCACGGACCCCAGTGGCGGCAGCCTGGACCGCTGGCGCACCGTACGCGACCAGCTCAAAGTCCAGTTCGATGCCTTCGTGCAGGCTCTGAACGATGGCCAGGACGCGCCCCCCACCTACGAAGACAGCCCTGCCGTGACGGTGGTCTGAGATGACGGTGCCTCTGTCCCGCGCTGTGACTGCTGAAGGCTTGGGCACCTTTGCCTTGGTGTTCTTCGGACCTGGTGCAGCCGTCGTTCAAGCGCAGACGGGGGCGTTAGGGCACTTGGGCGTGGCTGCTGTCTTCGGTCTCACGGTGACGGCGGTCATTGCCGCCCTGGCGCCGATCAGCGGCGCGCATATCAATCCGGCAGCCACGTTTGCGCTGACCTTGGCTGGAAAGTTTCCGAAAGCGCGCGTGCTGCCTTACGTGGTTGCCCAATTGATCGGGGCGACTCTGGCGGCCTTCGTCCTGCTCGCTCTGTTCGGCATGACGGGCAATCTGGGTGTCACCGTGCCGGCTGGCAGCGTTATGCAGGCGTTCGTTCTGGAACTGATCCTGACCTTCTTCCTGCTCCTGGTCGCCCTGCGGTCGGGATTGCCTTGGGTCGTCGGTGGCGTTGTGGCTCTGGAGGCCGCCATGGGTGGCCCCATCACGGGCGCGAGCATGAACCCCGCGCGCTCCTTTGGCCCGGCGCTGGCCAGCGGCATCTGGACTGCCCACTGGCTGTACTGGGTCGCTCCGCTTATCGGCGCTGCTCTGGCTGTCGCCGCGAACCACCTCCTGGCCCTTACAGAACCCATCGAAACCCAGCCCCGCACCGCTCAGGAATTCGTTCCGGAAGGAGAAGTCGCATGACCTACGCCCCCCGCCCCATCCGCGTGCTCTTCCTCTGCACCGGCAACACCGCCCGGTCCCAGATGGCCCAGGTGCTGCTTGAACACCACGGGGGCGACCGGTATCAGGTCACCTCTGCTGGCCTGGAACCGGGTGAGGTGAACCCCCTCACGGTGCAGGTCCTCAAAGAGCAGGGCTTTCCAACGGAGCACCTCCAGGCCAAGGGTGTGCGCCCCCTGATCGCGGAGCACTTCACCTACGTGATCACCGTCTGCGACCGTGCAGAAGCAAATTGCCCGATCTTCCCGAACGCGACCTACCGATTGTCGTGGGCGTTCGATGATCCAGCTGCGGCCACAGGCACTGAAGACGAGCGCCTGCAGGTGTTCCGCCGCGTGCGGGATGAGATTGACGCCCGCGTGCAGGCCTGGGTCGCGGAGCGCGCATGAAGATTGCCGTCTTTGGCGACGTGCACGGCAACCGCTTTGCGCTGGAGGCCGTCGCGCAGGACATCAAGGCCCACCAGCCGGACGCCTGGGTCAACCTGGGGGATCAGCTGTTCGGCGGCGCGGACCCCGCTGGCGCGTGGCAGCTCCAGCAGCACCTGAAGGCCGAGTACGGTGTCCTGGAGGTGCGGGGCAACACCGACGAGCGGCTGGGCCAGCCGTTGACCGACACCACCGAGAAGCGCGAGATGCTGGCCTGGCTCCATGAGCAGCTCCCCGAAAGCGCTGGAGCGTACGTGGCTGGCCTGCCCACCTCCGTCTCCTTGGCCGACGGTCAAGTCCTGGCCGCCCACGGGACCCCAGACTCCGCCTGGACCTACCTGCTGCGCGACGGCAACGCCTGGGCACATGACGACTTGGTGCAGGAACGGCTGAGCAACACCGGGAATGCCCGCGTCGTCATCGTGGGCCACTCCCACCTGGAACATCTTCGCCAGATTGGTGCCTTGACCGTGGTGAACGCGGGTGCGGTCTCCCGGCAGAAAGACGGCTCGCCCCTCGCCCGCTGGGTGCTGCTGGAGGGTGAAGGGGGCGCATGGAACGTCACCTTCCGGCGTGTGCCCTACAACATTGAGGCGGCGGCTCAATGGGCTGAGCAACACGCGTATCACGGCGCAAAAGAAGCGGCGCAGCTCCGCAACGGAAAGGACTCAAAATGACCCAGCACTACGACGTGGTTATCGTCGGCGGCGGCCCCGCCGGCCTGACCGCTGCGATCTACACCGGCCGCGCCAGCCTGAGTACCCTGATTCTGGAAAAAGGTCTGCCCGGCGGCCAGATCGCCCAGACCGAGGAAGTCGAGAACTACCCCGGCTTTCCCGAACCCATCAGCGGCATGGAGCTGGCCAGCCGCATGCAGCAGCAGGCCGAGAAGTTCGGCGGCGTCATTGAAATGGACGAGGTGCAGGCCATTGTCCGCAGTGACGATGATCAGGCGCACGAGTACCCCTTTACAGTCACCGGCTACAGCGGCACCTACCGCGCCAAGGCCGTGATTCTGGCCACGGGCGCCAACCCCAAGCGCCTGTACGTGCCCGGAGAAGAGCACTTCTGGGGCAAGGGTGTGAGCACCTGCGCCACCTGCGACGGCTTCTTTTACCGGGGCAAGAAGGTGGTCGTGGTGGGCGGCGGCGACGCGGCCGTGGAAGAAGGCCTGTTCCTGACCAAGTTTGCCGCCGAGGTCACCCTGATTCATCGCCGCGACTCGCTGCGCGCCAACAAGGTGGCCCAGGCCCGCGCGTTTGCCAACCACAAGATGAAGTTCATCTGGGACACGGCAGTCGAGGAGATTCAGGGCGACGACACCGTGACGGGCGTGCGCCTGAAGAACCTCAAGACCGGCGAAGTGCAGGACATGGCGACCGACGGCGTGTTCATCTTTATCGGGCACGTGCCGAACACCGGGTTCGTGCAGGACACTGTGAAGCTGCGTCCCGACGGCTACGTGGACGTGACCGACGAGATTTACACCAGCGTGCCCATGCTGTTTGCGGCCGGGGACGTCAGCGACTACATCTACCGCCAGCTGGGCACCAGCGTGGGCGCCGGCACCCGCGCCGCCATGAGCGCCGAGCGCGCCCTGGCCGCCCTGGAAGTCGAAGCCGAGACCGCCGCCGACTGATCAGGCGTCTGGCGTATCTCCTTCCTCAAGTTGGAAGTCTTTGAAGAAGGGAATGCGTTTCTCGGGGTCGGCTCGAATGCGCCTGAGGTCAAGGCGTCCAGTCGGCGTCTCAAGGAATTGGATATCGCCACGGGCTGTCAGTTCGCCGGGCGCCGCAGGTTCGATATACAAAATGGGAAGATGGTGGATGGCGTCGCCGCGTTCTGCAAGAGCCACAAGATCTCGGAGATGAACGATGTCCGGGGTTATCAGTTCGGCGTGGTGCCGTGAGGGGACGAAGGCCTCCCAGGCTTGCTGTCGTGGTTCGGCAAAGGGATCGGTGGATGGACGGGGCATGCCGAAAACACGCTCCCGAGTGACCGTCACCTGACTCTCTTCCAGCACATCCCATTCACCAGTCTCAAAGTTGGCGTAGGCCAGTTGCCGCTGACGCTCCAAGACCAGGTAATGCTGGGGATAGATATATTTGAGCTTGAAGACGCCCCATTCCGGCGCTGATTGAAATGCCTCGATATCGGGAATCACTGGATAGTCTTTAGAGCCAGCATCCACGAGAAGAATGTCCTTATTGATGTCCCACCGCTCGGTTTCAAAGGCATTCTGAATGCGCTTGCGTTAAGCCAGGAGACTGCGAAGTTTGGTCTGACGGGTCCGTTTCTTGACCTGCAAACTGATCCCAAAATACGCAAACAGCAGGTGATCATTCTTGGGTTGGAACAACATGTCCTCCAGCTCGGCCTTGCCCCAGATCTGGAACTCCTGCACACCTGTCCCGATCAGGGCCAAGCGGAAGGCGTCATAGGCTTTCTTGCTGAAGTCACAGGCGGCCGCGAGGATGAAGCCGTACGGGACGTCCGGGCCCTGCACGCTCTCCTCGACATAGCGCTTCACCTGCGTGGGCCCGATGCGTTTCTCGCGTTTGCATTGAATGATCCATAGCCGCCCAGCGGCTACGGGGGGCGGCAGATCTTCCTCGTCTGTCTCCTCAGTCGGGGACATGCGGTTCTGCTCGAACGCGCGGATGTCGATGCCATCATCCGCGCCGCCCCGCCCCGTCGCCTCGATGCTGGCCCAGGGCCGGTACTCGTAGGCGAGTTGGCGCACCAGATCCTCAAAGCGGTGGGGCTCCAGGTCCTCAAAGTGCAGGGGGTTCAATGTTCGGGTGGTGCGGGCCATGCGGTATTCCACCACAGGCCGCCACAGTTCAGAGCAGCTTCTCGACGATCACCACGTCTTTCCAGATCCCCTCCAACCGGCCATGCTTCTCATAGGTGCCCACCTCACGGAAGCCCAGTGAGACCAGCAACGTTCGGCTCGCGGTGTTCTCCGGGAAGACCCTGGAGAGCAGTTTCCAGTACCCGGTATCCTGGGCGGCAGCGATCAGGGCCTGCATGGCGGCCTTCCCGGCGCCAGTGCCCCGCGCGGCGCGGTCCACGTACACACTGAACTCGGCAATGCCGGCGTAGCAGTCGCGGGGCCGATAGAGGCTGGTGCTGGCGAACGCGGTGACCTGTCCATTCCGTTCCACCACGATGATCGGATGGGTTCCGTCAAACCAGCTCTGGATGTCTGCAGCGGTGCGGGGCCGGGTCTCAAAGGTGCTGCTGCGGTCTTCGATGCCCTGGGTGTAAATGCGGGCGATGTCGGCGGCGTCGGCCGGGGTGGCGGGGCGGGGGCAGTGCAGGGTCATAGGGCCTCCAGGTCGTTGACGTTGACAATGACTTCCCTTCAGAAGTACGGTTTCTGTAGATCGTTGTCAAGTGCAACGAAAGGAGCGAGGATGACCCAGGACCCCAGCGACCTGCTGCGCCGCATCACCCGGCTGCACACCAGCCTCCAGCAGCACACCGCGCAGTGCTGCGGCCTTCATAGCCTGACCCGCTGCCAGATCCTCACCATCCTCGGCCGGGCCGGGCCCCTGACGCTCGCCACTCTCGGCCGCCAGTTGGGCGCCGACAAAGCCTGGATGAGCCGCAACGTGGATGAACTGGTTCGGGAGGGCCTGATCGACAAGCAACCAGGGCAGACCGACCGGCGGGTCGTGGTGCTCACCCTGACGCAGGAAGGTCAGGCGCAGGTCCGCCGCCTGAATACAGAACTGGGCCACCAGTCTGCTCGCCTGCTGGGGCGTATCCCACCCAATGAGCAGGCCAGTGTGCTGCGGGCCCTGGAACTGCTGGCCGACGCGCTGGAGGCCGAATGCGCCTGTGCCGCTGAGGATGGGGGACCATGCGCGGCCTCGTGACCTTCCGTGAAGCCACGGCGACCGATCTGCCGGTGGTTGAAAACCTTCTGATCGCGGCTGATCTGTCTCTGGCGGGTGTGCAGCCCCATTTCCCTGACTTCGTGCTAGCGGTACAGGGGAACGAGGTGCTGGGGGTGGCAGGCCTGGAACGGTACGGCCCTCACGGGTTGCTGCGCTCGGTGGCGGTGCGCGCCGATCAACAGGGGAGGGGTCTGGGACAGGCCTTAACGCGGGAGATGATCGAGCGGGCGACGGCGGCGGGGCTGGAGACCCTGGCACTGCTCACCACCACCGCAGCAGCCTTCTTTCCCAAGCTCGGCTTTACGCCGGTCACGCGCGACAAGCTCCCAGCCGCCCTCCAGGCGTCGTCTCAGCTTCAAGGGGGATGTCCTGCCTCCGCTGTGGTCCTGCACCTGGCGCTCCCTCAAGGGGGCCTGTCATGACCACGCGACTGGATGTGCTGGTCATCGGGGCGGGGCAGGCTGGCCTGGCCACGGCGTACCACCTGCAGGGTCACGGTCTGCGGTTCCAGGTGCTGGAAGCCGGTCAAAGGCCAGTGGGGGCGTGGCCGCAGCATTACGCGAGCCTGAAGCTGTTTTCCCCGGCCCGGCATGCCTCACTGCCCGGCTGGCCTTTTTCTGGAGACCCAGAGCGATATCCCACGCGGAATGAGGTCGTGGCCTACTTAGAGGCCTATGCCGCCCATTTCCAGTTTCCCATCGTGACCGGGGCCGAGGTGGCGCAGGTGCTGCCTGATGGGGAAGAGTTTCGGGTCCTGAGTGCGGATGGGCGCATCTTCTGTGCACGTGCCGTCGTGGCCGCCACAGGTACCTTTCGCCGCCCGTTCATGCCCGAGGTTCCAGGCAGAGAGACGTTTGGGGGGCAAGTGCTGCACTCGCTGGCGTACCAGGAACCGTCGCCCTTCGTGGGGCAGCGGGTGTTGGTGGTGGGCGCGGGAAACTCGGCGGTGCAGATCGCGGTGGAACTGACTGAAGTCGCCCGCGTCACCCTGGCCAACCGGACGCGGGTGCAGTTCACGCCGCAGCGGCCTCTGGGACGTGACGTGCATGACTGGATCACCTGGGCGCGGGTGGATCAGCTGACCTTAGGACACCTCCGGCGGCTGCCGTCCCCCCGGCATGTCTTCGATCCAGGTGTCTACCGTGCCGCCTTCCGCCGGGGAAAACTGGACGAGCGGCGGATGTTCACGCGCTTCACGGCCGGTGGTGTCGTGTGGCCGGATGGTCAGGAAGAGCGGGTGGATGCAGTGATCTTTGCCACCGGGTACCGGGCGAATCTGGACTTCCTGCGCGGCACGGGGGCGCTGGACCGGCAGGGCGAACCGGTGCAGCGGCTGGGGGTGAGCCGCACGGTGAGTGGCCTGTACTTCGTGGGGCTGAGTGGACAGCGGGCGCTCGCGTCAGCGACGTTGCGCGGTGCGGGGCAGGACGCAGCCGTGGTGGTGCGGCATCTGGTGAGGTAAGGCAGAGGTGCATCACTCTCCCATTGACATTCTTCTATGCGTTCTGTAGATTACATCCATGGACTTCGATGGAACAGCAACTGTGTTCAAAGCGTTAGGGGACGTGCACCGTCTCCGGGCTCTGCACTTCCTGGCGACCGTGGACGCCGGCTGCTGCTCCACCGGGCAGGGCGTCTGTACCTGCGACGTCCAGCAGCTGCTCGGCCTGACCCAGCCCACCACCAGCCACCACATGAAGCTGCTCGTGGAGGCTGGTCTGGTCGAGTCCGAGAAGCGCGGCAAATGGACGTACTACACCCTCAGTGCGCAGGGCATGTTCATCGCCCGCACCGCCCTGGAGACCTTGCTCGCCGCGGTGCCCCAGCCCCAGAAGGAGGCCGTATGAACCCCATCACGCTCGAATTCCTGGCCCGCGAACATCACCAGCACCTCCTCCGGGAAGCGGGGCGGCAGCGCTGCGCGCATCTGGCTCAGCCGTTCAAGTGGCCTCAACTGCCCAAATTCGTTACACCAGCCGCCCCAACCTGCACCACCTGCTGATTTTTTTGCCTTAACGCATCGAAGAACATCGATAAGGAGACCTGCCATGACCCAGACCTTGACTGCCCCCATCCCCGGCCTGAGCGAACACACCAACACCGAAGCACTGATCGCTACGCTGCGGACCTTGCCCCAGCGGCCGCTGCAATTCCATCTCCACGGCGAAGTCCTGGTGCCCGCTGGATACCACGTCACGGAAGTCAAAGCCGTGACCATCGAAGCGATGGACTGCGGCGGTAAAGCCAACGCCTGGCGTGAGACGATCATTCAACTGATGGATGGCAGTGCGGAAGAGGCCAAGGCCGGATTCATGACGAACCGGAAATTCCTGGCCATCTATGACCGCGTGGTGAAGCATATTCCGGTGCGTGCGGAAGCCGAAGTGCGCTTTGAGTACGGGAACACCACCACCCCGGCGATGCAGTACCACGTGACGCACGTTGATATTGCGTCTGAACAGATCACGGTGCACCTGCGGACCCCTGGCGTGCAGTGCAAGGCGGGTGACAGCTGCGGTGCACCGGCCGAGGCGACGGCCGATGGCTGCTCACCGGACTCCGGCTGCTGCGCCCCTCAGGCTCCCATTTCGCTGGGCTGATGATGGCCCCCTCAGCGTCCACGCGTCCGGTCGTGTGGACGCTGGCACTTTTATGCACGGTGAGTTACGGCGCGCTGTATTACGCCCAGCCACTGCTGGCGGTCGCCACGGAACAGGCTTACGGCTGGACCCGGGTGCAGACCAGCCTGGCGTTCACCGGCGCGCTGCTGGTGAGCGCATGTCTGGCCCCGACAGTGGGCCGCGGGCTGGACCGCCAGGGTGGACGTCGGCTCCTGAGTGGGGGTGCCCTGAGTGGCGCCGTGGCCTTTCTTCTGCTGAGCCTGACGGACCACTACCTGCTGTTCCTGTTGGGGTGGCTGCTCGCTGGGCTCGCCATGACCCTGACTTTCTACGAGGCGGTGTTCACCGTCTTGGGGCAGCAGGTCTCAGAGGCCTTCCGGACCCGGGCCACCCTCACGGTCACCTTGGTCGCTGGACTGGCCAGCACGATCTTCGTGCCGCTCACGACGGTGTTGTTGCAGGGTGCAGGGCTTCGGGTCACCCTGCTGGGATTGGCTGGCCTGCTGCTGGTCATGGCGGCGCTGGTGTGGCGGGTGATCCCAGAGCATGGCCAGGCCAGGAGGGTGCGAAGCCCTGCGTCGTTCACGCCTGACCCCGCCGCCCTGCAGTTGGCCGCCGGGCTGACGCTGGCCCGGATCGTCACGGTGGGCGTGGGCCTGCAACTCGCGCCGCTGCTCCTGGCATCGGGCTACAGCCCGGGAGAGGCCGCCGCATTGACTGGACTGCTGGGCCTGAGTGCCCTGCCCGGACGGGTGCTGTTCATTCCCTGTGTGAAGTGGGTGGGACCGGCGCCGCTGACCGTGGGGCTGCTGGGTGGGTTGGCCCTCGGGGCATGGCTGCTGCTGAGTGTGCACAGTGGGGTGAAGGTCACAGGCGTGGTGCTGTTCGGGCTGGCCAGTGGGGCCCTGACGCTGGCCCGGTCCGAGTTGCTGGTCCGCGGGTATCCGGCGGGCGTGTACGGGGCGGTGAACGGGTGGCTGGCCCGGCCCGTCAATCTGGCGCAGGCGCTGACGCCGCTGATGATGGGCAGCCTGTTCACCTGGACCTCAGGGTATGGCTTGTCCTTGATGCTGTTGGGCGCTCTGGGGTGCATCGCGTGTTGGTTCGTCGGCCGCGCCGCCGCAAGGAACGGGACACAACATGGAGTCGCCGAAGCTGGCCTCCTGGAATAAACCGACGGACTCCGTATCAGCCGTGCGGCGCTGCCGTGTCGCGACGCCACCGAGTTGTCATTATCGCGCTCACTCTGGCCCGCTTTGACCTGATCGCGCACCTCGCGCCGCATCTGAATGCTCAAGGCGTCGCCGCTCTCGGTGATGGGCAGGCCGGTGCACGTTGGACAGCGCAGCCCTGCCCCGATCTGGCGAGCCTGCGCTTCCTGTGCGGGCGTGAGGGCTGCCGCAACCGGCAGCGTGACGCTGGTCAGGAGCGCGGCGGCGGTTCGCCTCACGGCCATTTGATGCCAATGCGGCTCAACCCTTCACTCAGCCGGGCTGCGGTGAGTCCGCCCCGGTCTGCACTGCGGACAACGCCCTGCCGGTCGATGAAAAACGTCTCCGGAACACCGCTGACCCCATAATTGATGGCCGTGCGGGCGCCCGGATCAATCAAGCTGGGGTAGGCCAGGGCGTACTCCCGAATGAAGTTCCGGGCATTTTGCAACGCTGGCTCCTGAAACGAGATCCCCAAAACGGCGAGACCCTGGTCACTCTGCGTTTCACTCAGCGAACGCAGCAGCGGCGCTTCGTCGCGGCATGGCACACACCAGGAAGCCCAGAAATTCACCACGACGGGGCGGCCCTTCAGGCTGGCCAGCTGAACGTCGCCGCCGTCCAGGCTGCGCAGGGTAAACGCGGGGGCGGGCTTGCCCAGCAGGGGGCTTCCGGCCAGGCCCGAACGGCCCGGGCGCAGCAAGGCGGCCATCAGGGCAGTCACCAGCACGGCCGCCACCACCGGCGGCAGCCAGCGGCGCCAATTGGCCAGCGCCCTACCCGACATGTCGCTTCTCCTGACAAGGCCCACAACGCCTCCTCAAACATATGTCTGCAAATATATTCATACATACATCCTATGACGGGTGTGTGCGGCGGCCAAGGACAGCTGCCTCTGGGAGGGGTCAAGCGACAGCCCAAGTCAGACAGATTCCGTCTGTAACGCCTCCACCTCGGCACAGAACCGAGGTGCCAACTCCACGCCCGAAACCCGTTTCTCTCCCTCTCGCACCGCTCGGATTTCACCGTTTTGGCAAACGATTCAGGTCGGAGTCGGTATCAGCCAGCGCTGGCGGGCCCACACCAGCCCCAGGACGGTGCCGGCCAGAAGGGGCACCCAGTCACCCCAGCGAACAAACAGGGTGCGGGTTTCAGCCAGGCCGTACGGCGCGGTGAAGGCGCCCGCCACACCACGGGGAAAGCGGGCGATCACCTGGCCCTGCGGATTGACGGCCGCGCTGATGCCGTCGTTGCCGGCCCGCACCCACCAGCGCCGGGTCTCGATGGCGCGCACGCGGCCCATCTGGAAATGCTGCTCCGCGCCCGTTGACGGGCCAAACCAGGCGTCGTTTGACGCCGTCACCAGCAGATTAGCCCCCTGGGTCACCAGGGCGCGGGCCACCGCTGGAAAGGTGGATTCGTAACAGATCAGGATGCCGGCCCGGAGGGTGCCCAGGGCCAGGGGCTGCGTGGTGGTGCCGGGCACGGTGCCGGTCAAGGGCGGGAGGCCCAGCCCCGCGAACACCACGCGGTACACACCGTCCAGGGCGGCGCGGGCCGGAAAAAATTCCCCGAAGGGCACCAGGCGCCGTTTGTCCTGGCGGCCCACAGCCTGTCCCGCCTGCACCGCGTACACGCTGTTGCGCAGGCCGGCGTCCTGGGTGGGGGCACCCAGGAGCAAGGGCACCGGCACGGCGGTGAGCGCGCGGCGGACAGGCGCCGTGGTGGGGGCCTGCGGCGCCGCCGTCTCCGGCCAGACGACCAGGGTGGCGGGCGCGGCGCGCAGGCCAGCGGCCGTCAGATTCAGGTAGTGCGTCAGTTCTTCCGTGCGGCAACCCGCTGCTTTCAGCCGGGGATCAATGTTGCCCTGGACCAGCAGGACCTGCTGTGTGCCTTCAGGTGGGGATGGGCGGGTCAGCCCGTAGCCCGCGGCCAGCAGCACCGCTCCCAGCACTGCGCTTCGTCCCGACCGCCCCGACACCAGGGCGGCCGCACTCAAAGCCACCAGCAGCCCCACCAGGGCAATCCCCCCCAGGTCCGCCACCTGCACCAGGGGCGTCGGCGCCCAGGCGTAACCCAGGCTGCCCCAGGTGAACCCGAATGGGCCGGTGGCGCGCAGCGCGTCCATCACAGTCCAGGCCAGGGGCAAGCCCCACAGCGTCGCGGGCCCCAGGAGCCGGCGGGTCAGGGCGGCGGTGAGCCCCCACAGGCTGGCCAGCGTGGCGATCAGCAGGGCACTCAGGATGACCGCACCCGGACCCAGGAAGCCCGAAAGGCTGCTGGGCAGCCACAACAGGTGGGCGGCGAAGAACCCGGCGCCGAAGAGCCAGGTGAGTTTGAACGTGTCGGCGGGGGTGCGCCGCGTGATCTCACGGAAGAGCAGGGCCAGGGGCAAGGGGGCAAGCCAGCTCAGGGCCGAGACGAGAAACACCAGACCGAGCACGCCACCCAGCGCCGCCCAAGCAACATCGGAACGCCAGAGACAGCGAACTGGGGCGGGCCAGGAACGCATCCTCTCTCCTTTCACATCTGTTCAGATTTAAAAAAGACCGTACGGGTTCACGGGAATGCCCGCCTGATACACGCGGAAATCCAGATGAGGACCGGTGCTGTTGCCGGTGCTGCCCACGCGCGCAATGACCTGTCCCGTGGCCACCTGCTGGCCCGGGCGCACCAGATTGACGCTGTTGTGACTGTATCGGGTGGTCAGGCCGCCGGCATGCTCCAGCACGACCGTCCAGCCCCATCCGTTGCGGGCATCAAAGACCGCGCTCTTGACGGAGCCGGCCATGGCCGCGCGGATGGGCGTGCCGGTCGGGGCCGCCAGATCCAGGCCACCATGCTGGGCATTAAAAGGCGTGGTCAGGCGGCCCTGAACGGGCGGCACCGCGCTGACACGCACCGAGGCGGCGCGGACGGTCACCCCAGGTGTTGAAGCCGGCCGGGTGGGCAGCGTCAGCTTCTGGCCAACCCGGAGCTGGTTGGCACGCACACCTGGATTGACCTGGAGCAGGACCGTGACCGTGGTGCCGTGGCGCGCCGCGAGGTTGGACAGGGTGTCGCCCGCTTTGACGGTGATGCTGGCGGCCGAAGCCAGAGAGATCAAGGCAGCCGCCATGAGCGCCGCGCCAAACATGTGAATGCGCATAAGACGGCGTGAATGTATCAAGTGTCTCGGACCAAAGGATGAGCAGGGATTCATAGATCACACGCATGGAAGTGGCTGTTGCTTTGGCTGCTTCGCTCCACAGCCCGTGGGCTAGCGTGCAGCCGTTCATGAGACGAGGCCCCAGTTGGGGCTTCGTCTCTGCGCAGCTTGTCGGGACCTCAGCCGTTACCCCAATCCCTGCTGAATGGCCGCTTCCAGCGCCTGTACGCTGAGCTGCTCAAGCCGCTGGCCATTGACGAAGAAGGTAGGCGTGCCACTGACCCCGAGGGCCAGCCCGTCTAGCCGGTCGCGTTCGACCAGGTCCCGAACCTCTGTTGAATCCAGGCTGCGCTGCACCTGCCCGCGATCAAGCCCCAGATTTGCGGCGTAGTCCAGAAACTTGCTCGTCTGTGGGGTCTGCTGCTCGCCCCACTCGCTTTGCTTGGTGAACAGGTAGTCCCGGGCGCGCCAACGTTTGGCTTCATCTTCCTGGGCGGCGGCCTCAATCAGACCCGCGGCGAGGACGGAATGACTTGCAGCGGAAAATAGCGCGCGACCAGACGCACCTGACCGTCGTACTTCTCCAGCAGCCTCATCAGATCCGGTTCTATCGCCCGGCAGGCTTCGCATTCCGGGTCGAAGAATTCCACGATGGTGACGTTGGCGTCAGTCGGGCCCAGGGCCGGACTGTCGGCGCGGATGAGGCGTTCACGGGCGTCGGCGGGCAGGGCGGCCTGTGGGGCCGCGCGGTTGGCGAGGCTCAGGACCAGCACTGTGGCCAGGACGGCGAGCGCGCCCAGGACCAGCAGGAGGACGGGGGCCTTTTTGATGGATGGGGTCATGATTGACCTCGGGGTGGGGAGAGCAGCAGACTGAGGGTGATGACGGTGAAGGCCGTCAGGCTGAGCAGCGGAATCGTGATGAACCCCAGCCATTCGAGTTGCCGGGCCGTGCAGGACACGCCTGCCGCGCACTGGGTCAGGCCCTCGGGAATGACCCCGTAGTACAGCAGGTTGTGGTATGCGGCAATCAGTAGCCCCGTGACCGAGAGCGGCAGACTGTAGGCGCGCAGGCGCGTGTCCTGCGTGAGCAGACTGACCAGCAGCACGAAGACAAGCGGG